>NZ_JBGOOD010000024.1:0-68933 GCF_041439475.1 Vibrio sp. 1S139 | reverse complement strand
ATTTAGGTTCTGGCGCCGAGAGGTGTGAGAGTTCAAGTCTCTCCGACCGCACCATTATTTCTCTTTCATTAGAGAACAAATAGTGAATCTATTAGATTTATTATGGCTACTTAGCTCAGTTGGTTAGAGCACATCACTCATAATGATGGGGTCGCAGGTTCAAATCCCGCAGTAGCCACCACTTATACAACGTCTTATTGAAGCACCAATATTCGATATGACTATAAAGATTTGCTGCGGTCGTGGCGGAATTGGTAGACGCACCAGATTTAGGTTCTGGCGCCGAGAGGTGTGAGAGTTCAAGTCTCTCCGACCGCACCATCATTAAATAGAACCCAGCTTTTTAGCTGGGTTTTGTTTTATCTGGAATATGCAAATCTGCTAGCCAAGTCACCAAGTATTCTCTTCTATAACCTCACTTTTAATACGATTTTATAAGACAATGTCAGCTCCATTTTCTAATTGAGTATGACTAGCCTATGAAACCCCTCCCCTTAACGATCGGTTGCTACACAGATACACCAAGTAAAAGCCAAGGTGTTTATCAAACTCAGTTAGATCTAGAAACAGGAAAACTATTACCTCTAGAGCTGATCATCAAATGTACTAACCCCTCTTTTATTACTGTAACAAAGACTGGGATCTATACTGCATCGGAAGTGGACCAGCAAAAACAGCCCCAGCTCATTCATATACCTAATGTTGATTCACAGCTAACACACAATACAAGCCTCATCTCGGGAGATCACCCTTGTCACGTCGCGATAGATCCACACAATAAGTTTGCTATCACGTCGCAATACTCATCAGGCACATTCGATATTTTTAGCTTAAGTATCAACGGCAGCATCGATAAACGACTCAAAACAATCCAGATGGTTGGTTCCGGGCCAAACAAAGAGAGACAAACTAGCCCACACGCCCATCAATGCCTGTTCTTACAAAACTCACCACAGTTTGTGACTGTCGATCTCGGCACCGATCGCATCAACTTCTATTGCTTTGATGAAGAGCAAGAAGAGTTCCTTGATGAGCCAATGCAGTCTATTAAGGTGCCCGCCGGCAATGGACCTCGTCATTTAATCTTTAACAAAGCTGAAGACAGAGCCTATGTGGTCTGTGAACTCTCTGAAACGTTGCTGACTTTGGAAAAGGTTTTAGGCATTTGGAATGTAGTGGAAGAGATTGATGCATTGCCTAATATGGAGAAGGGAGAAGCCGCAGCTGCGATTAAGCTATCGCCTGATGAGCAATTCCTTTATGTGTCATGTCGACACCAATCAAGAATCAGTAGCTTCAAAATCGACTCTGAGACTCAAAGGCTGACTTTCATTGATAGCTACGACACTGAAGGCAAATTCCCAAGAGACTTCCATATAACGAACGATGGGAAATGGCTTATCGCCGCCAACCAGCACTCCAACAACATCACCTCATTCAAGCGAGATAATGAAGATGGGTCTTTGGTTTATACAGGGTACTCTTTAGAGATCGATGCACCGGTTTGTGTGACGCAACAGCGATAGTAGTCATCTGATACAAAAAAGGAGAGCATTCGCTCTCCTTCTTTTCATAAGCAGTCTTAAACGCTCAATTAGAGACCCAAAGCGTATTTCAATACTTGAGCTTTAATCGGGCCTGAATTTTCAGCTAGTTTTAGAGCAGCATTACGTACAAATTTCAGTGGGCCAATGTCGTTGCTGAATGTCTTGTAGAAGAAATCCATGCCACTTTGCATCATTAGATTGTCGCCTCTTCTTATCACTTCATAGCGTCTTGCTACAGACTGGTTCAATTCACCCTTTTCTTTGGTGACATCCAGCAGTACTGATACATCTTTGAAGCCTAAGTTAACACCCTGCCCAGCCAAAGGGTTGATGGTATGCGCAGAGTCTCCGACCAAAATACAGTTATTCTTCGAGTATGATTGAGCATGACGTCGTGTCAGAGGAAAAGAACCCGAATTCAAGACTTTAATATCACCTAACTCTTTAGGAAAGTGAGTAAGTACTTCGTTACGTAGTTTTTCAGGGGCCATTGCTGACAGTTGCTTAATACGCAGTGGAGAATCATACCAAACTAACGAGCCCAGCCCGACTTCTTGACCGTCAGAGGTTAGAGAACACAAAGGCAAAAATGAACGAGGGCCACTTGGTAGAAATTGCTGCCAAGTAATATCTTGCTGAGGTTGTTCTGTTTCTACATTGATAAGCATACAGTGTTGTCGATAATCCCAAGCCGTGATGCCAATTCCAGCTTGTTGGCGAACGGCTGAATTCGCACCATCAGCACCAACCACCCACTTCGCAGACAACTCAGCCCCTGATTGAAGCTTTACGATATTGATTTCACCAAACTCAATCACATCGAGCTTTTCTGGGCATAACAGTTCGAGATTGTCGTAGGCATCAAATTGAGACCATAAACCTAATTGAATGAGTCTGTTCTCAACGATATAGCCCAAACGAGGAAGGTCTAGTGAGGCAGCATCAAATCGAGTACGACACTCTGGGTGCTCCCACGTCTCTAAACGTTTATAAGAACACACTCGCATTGCTGCAATACTTTGCCATGCACCAAGATCGTCAAGTAAATCGACTGACGCCTGAGAAATCGCTGACACTCGAATATCCATCGCTTGCGACTCATCAAATGCTTGTGGGGCAAAACCTTCGATCACCGCAACACTCAGACCTTGCTTTGCAAAACCGATTGCTGTTGCTGCGCCAACCATGCCGCCACCGACTACTACAATATCGTAACTGTTCATATTTCGTACTTATCAGTTTGATTCTTTGACTGTTTTTGATTGTACTTTTTCATAACTAACTTGTAACCAAAAACCTTATTCGAAAAAAGGGTTATCCCTTATGACATATGGCGTTAACGATAATAAAAACCACTACATAAGAGATTTGTTCAGACTACTAGTCAGTCGGTTTTGAAACCAGTACAATACGCCGCTTGCCGCTAGAGCCTGTCATAAAATTGAATACCGAATTATGACAAACGGGGCTAGCGGATGAATAATGGGCGATTTGCTCCCTTAAATTAAACTAACGATCGAGCGAACATATAATGAGTAAGAAACTGCTAATTAAAACTTGGGGCTGTCAGATGAATGAATATGATTCATCAAAAATGGCCGACCTGCTTAACGCTGCAAATGGCTATGAGCTAACTGAAGTACCTGAGGAAGCAGACGTACTACTATTGAATACTTGTTCTATCCGCGAAAAAGCGCAAGAAAAAGTATTCCACCAGCTTGGTCGTTGGAAAACGCTTAAAGATAAAAAAGAAGGTGTGGTGATCGGTGTGGGTGGCTGTGTAGCGACTCAAGAAGGTGATCACATTCGTCAACGTGCACCTTACGTAGACGTTATCTTTGGCCCACAAACATTACACCGTTTGCCAGAGATGATTAAATCATCACTGTCTAACGAAAAGCCAGTAATGGATATCTCTTTCCCAGAGATCGAAAAGTTCGATAACCTGCCAGAGCCAAAAGCTGAAGGCGCGACGGCGTTCGTTTCTATCATGGAAGGTTGTTCTAAATACTGTACTTACTGCGTTGTACCATACACACGTGGCGAAGAAGTTAGCCGTCCAATGGATGATGTACTTTTCGAAGTTGCTCAACTTGCAGAGCAAGGCGTACGTGAAGTTAACCTGCTAGGTCAAAACGTAAACGCATACCGCGGTCCAACACACGAAGGCGATATCTGTTCATTCGCAGAACTGCTTCGTCTTGTTGCTTCTATCGACGGTATCGACCGTATTCGTTTCACAACAAGCCACCCGCTTGAGTTTGGTGACGACATCATTGAAGTTTACAAAGACACACCAGAGCTAGTGAGCTTCCTTCACCTACCAGTACAAAGTGGTAGTGACCATATTCTTACGATGATGAAGCGCCCACATACGGCTATCGAGTACAAATCTATTATCCGTAAACTGCGTAAAGCTCGCCCTGACATTCAAATCAGCTCTGACTTTATTGTTGGTTTCCCTGGTGAGTCTAAGCAAGACTTCCAAGATACAATGAAGCTAATTAAAGACGTTGATTTCGATATGAGCTTCAGCTTTGTTTTCTCTCCACGTCCAGGTACGCCAGCGGCAGATTACCCATGTGATGTACCAGCACAAGAGAAGAAAGATCGTCTGTACGAACTGCAGCAAACGGTAAACACACAAGCTATGCGTTTCTCTCGTCTAATGTTAGGCACAGAGCAACGTATCCTTGTTGAAGGCCCATCAAGAAAGAACCTAATGGAACTTCGCGGCCGTACAGAAAACAGCCGTGTTGTGAACTTCGAAGGTTCTGCAGACCTAATCGGTCAATTCGTAGATGTGAAGATCACTGAGGTTTACACCAACTCACTACGTGGTGAGCTAGTTCGCACAGAAAAAGACATGGGTCTACGCGTTGTTATGACTCCAGCAGAAATGATGGAAAAAACAAAACGTGAAGACGAGCTAGGTGTAGCGACATTTACGCCATAGGCAATACAACTGTTTGAGCACAAAGCGCAAACACAAAGCTTGAAATTACCTAACTAAGTGACCATCTTAGAAATAGGGATATCACCATCAGAAGCCCGGTCTAAATCGGGCTTTTTGCTCTTTGTTTTATTTAAGAGTGAGTGGCACAAAATGAGAGGCTAATTTGAGCAATAAAATCGTTACCTTAGAGATAAATCTAGAACCAGCAGACAACAAGCGCTTGGCAAGTTTATGCGGACCATTTGACGACAACATCAAGCATCTTGAGCGTCGTCTGGGCGTTGAGATTAATTACCGTAGCAACTTTTTCACCATTGTCGGTAAGCCTCACACTACAGCCGCAGCTTTAGACATCATCAAACACCTCTATGTTGAAACGGCTCCAGTTAAAGGCAACATAATCGATATCGAACCAGAGCAAATACATCTGGCGATCACCGAGTCAGGCATTTTGGAGCAACAGGTCGAGTCTGAAATCGACTACGGCAAAGAAGTGACCATTAAGACTAAAAAAGGCGTCATCAAACCACGCACACCGAATCAAGCTCAATACCTAATGAACATGGTTACTCATGACATCACCTTTGGTATTGGACCTGCTGGTACTGGTAAAACATACTTAGCTGTTGCGGCTGCGGTCGATGCACTTGAACGCCAAGAGGTTCGCCGAATTCTGCTGACTCGCCCTGCTGTTGAAGCCGGTGAGAAGCTTGGTTTCCTACCGGGTGATTTAAGCCAAAAAGTAGACCCATACTTGCGTCCACTTTACGATGCACTGTTTGAGATGCTTGGCTTCGAGCGTGTTGAGAAACTGATTGAGCGCAACGTGATTGAAGTTGCACCACTGGCTTACATGCGTGGTCGTACATTAAATGATGCGTTTATCATTCTTGATGAGAGCCAAAACACCACGGTAGAACAGATGAAGATGTTCTTAACCCGTATCGGTTTTAACTCGCGCGCTGTGATCACAGGTGATATTACGCAAATCGATTTACCTCGAGGAGCTAAGTCAGGTCTACGTCATGCAACTGAAGTACTCAACGAAGTGGATGACATTAGCTTTAACTTCTTCATGTCCGAAGACGTCGTTCGCCACCCTGTCGTTGCTCGTATCGTCAATGCGTACGAGAAGTGGGAAGCAAAAGACCAGAAAGAGCGCAAAGAGTTTGAAAAGCGCAAACGTGAAGAGCGTGAAGCCAAACTTCTTGAAGCTCAGCAAGCCGTTACGACACAATTAGCAACACAAAATAGCTCTGTAATTACAGAACAAGGTGATAAATAGATGTCTATTGAACTAGACCTGCAAATAGCGGTCGAAAATGAGCAAGGACTTCCAACTGAGCAAGATATTCAGCTTTGGTTGGACAAGACAATTCCTCAGTTTCAAGAGAACGCTGAGTTGACGGTTCGTATCGTTGATACACAAGAAAGCCACCAGCTCAATCATGAATATCGTGGCAAAGATAAGCCAACTAACGTGTTGTCTTTTCCATTCGAGGCTCCTCCAGGGATCGAGTTAGATCTACTGGGCGACCTCATTATCTGCCGCCAAGTTGTCGAAAAAGAAGCAGAAGAGCAAAGTAAGCCTCTGCTAGCACACTGGGCTCATATGGTTGTACATGGCAGTCTGCATCTGCTAGGTTATGATCATATCGAAGATGATGAAGCTGAAGAGATGGAGTCACTCGAGACAGAAATCATGCAATCTATGGGGTTTGAAGACCCTTACATTCTAGAAAAGTAAATTGATTCTAGTAAAGTAGGTTGCAGAGAAACAATAACTCATCGAACCTGTGATTTTCACAGGAATCTGAGTTGTAACGTGTGCTATCACACTTCTGATAGCGTTATTTTTTGAGAAATCATGAACGAAGGTAACCCCCCCACTTCTGAGGGAAGTAAAAAATCTGAAGGTCCGAGTAGAAAGTCCTTCTTTGAACGCCTAGGCCAACTATTTCAAGGTGAAGTAAAAGATCGCCAAGAGCTCGTAGATGTAATCCGCGACTCAGAAATTAATGACCTAATTGACCACGACACACGCGACATGCTCGAGGGTGTTATGGAAATTTCAGAGATGCGAGTACGCGATATCATGCTGCCTCGCTCTCAAATGGTTACAGTTGAACGCACAGATGATCTAGATACATTGATTGCGCTCATTACTGATGCTCAACACTCTCGCTACCCAGTGATCAGTGAAGATAAAGACCATGTTGAAGGCATTCTATTAGCGAAGGACCTACTTAAGTATTTGGGTTCAGAAAGTGCTCCATTTGATATCGAACAAGTGATTCGCCCTGTCGTGGTTGTTCCTGAAAGTAAGCGAGTTGATCGCCTGCTTAAGGAGTTCCAAGAAGAGCGTTACCACATGTCTATCGTTGTCGATGAGTTTGGTGGAGTTTCTGGCCTGGTAACCATTGAAGATATCCTCGAAGAAATCGTTGGTGAAATTGAAGACGAGTTCGACGATGAAGAAGAGCTAGATATTCGTAAGCTGAGTAAGCATACCTTCTCTGTAAAAGCTTTAACCACTATTGAAGAGTTCAACGATACGTTTAACACTGCCTTTAGTGACGACGAAGTGGATACGGTAGGCGGCATGGTTATGACAGCACTCGGCCACCTGCCGGTTCGTGGCGAAATTGTAGAAATCGAAAACTACCATTTCAAAATAACATCAGCAGATAACCGTCGTGTGATTCAGCTACAGGTAACCATTCCTGACGAACAGCCTCTTCCGACTATCGAAGAATAACAACTTCTCTCTAAAGAGATGACAGAAATTAGATGACTAATACCTTTATTCATCGCCTATTACGGCCGCTTGCGGCCGTTTTTGTTGGCGCTATAACCACCCTTTCATTCGCTCCATACTCTATATGGCCTCTTGCTATTCTCAGCCCAGCTTTGTTGCTGTTACTGATCCACAACCGCTCTCCTAAAAGTGCGCTTTGGATTGGCTACGCATGGGGTTTAGGTCAATTCACCACAGGTATCAGCTGGGTATACGTCAGCATTGATGGTTTTGGCGGCATGCCACTGGCAGCCAACCTATTTTTGATGGCATTGCTTGTTGGCTACCTAGCCGTTTATTCAGGGCTATTTACCTGGGGTTTGAATAAATTCTTCCCTGCCAATAACCTAAGCCGCTTTTTCCTTGCAGCTCCTGCATTCTGGCTAGTCTGTGATTGGCTGCGTGGCTGGGTAATGACGGGCTTCCCTTGGCTTTGGTTAGGCTACAGCCAAATCGATTCGCCATTGGGTTCATTTGCACCGATTGGCGGCGTAGAGCTAGTAACTTTAGCGATCATTGTTTCAGCCTCTGCATTCACTTATGCGATTGTTAACCGGGCTTGGAGCATCGCTCTCATTCCCGCCGTCGTATTTAGTGCAGGCTTTGGTATTCGCAACATCGACTGGGTCACGCCGAACCCTGAAAAAACCACGTCAGTCGTCTTGATACAAGGCAACGTCGATCAAGACAGTAAATGGCTACCGAGTCATCGCTGGCCAACCATGATGAAGTACACCGACCTAAGCAGAGAAAACTGGGGAGCGGATATCATCATCTGGCCTGAAGCGGCTATTCCAGCATTCGAAGTTGAGATCCCATCTTTCCTACGTAACTTGGATAGCGCAGCGAAGATGAACAACAGTTCGATCATTACCGGTGTGCTGAATCAGTCTGAAGATAAGAAATACTACAACAGTGTTCTTTCTCTCGGTGTGAATCCATACGGTGAGTACAGCTACGATCCAGACGAACGCTACCATAAACACCACCTGTTACCATTTGGTGAGTTTGTGCCGTTTGAAGATATCTTGCGTCCATTAGCACCTTTCTTTAACTTGCCAATGTCATCATTTAGCCGTGGCGACTTTGTTCAACCAAACATAGTGGCAAATGGTCGTCACTTAGCGCCGGCACTGTGTTATGAGATCATCTTTAATGATCAAGTTAGACAGAACGTAACCGACGAGACTGACTTTATTTTAACGCTCTCTAACGATGCGTGGTTTGGTCGTTCGATTGGCCCTCTGCAACATATGGAAATTGCACAGATGCGTGCTCTGGAGCTTGGTAAGCCGGTTATTCGCTCGACCAACAACGGTGTGACGGCAGTTACTGATTACAAAGGCAATATAATCAAGCAAGTGCCTCAGTTTGAAACGGCAGTGTTAAAAGCTGAACTCATTTCAACGGATGGTCAAACGCCTTATCACACAGTAGGTACTTGGCCACTGTATATCTGGGCGATGCTCAGCTTGGTGATTGGTTGGGTAATTAGAAAGCCAAAAAGCTAGATTCGACGAAAAGTGATTTGAGGGTTGACTGATCGGGTCAACCCTTTTTCATTGCTGTGGTTTTGCGTTGATACGCTATGGTTCAGAAGCTTACGGTTTAAGGGCTTTACGACTAAACCCTTTAGAACCACATTTAATGCATGGAATGATATTGGTTGGGTGGTTATATTCGGTTTGGTGACCACACTCGTCACATACTAAGGTTCCCAAGCCAATGACTTCACCCGCTTGATACAAGCCTTGGTGTTCTAAGTCTTGGAACAGTTCAACCCATTCCACCTTAGTACGATCAGTAATATCCAACAGCCCTTGCCAAATAGAGTCCGCAATCATCAAATAGAATGGACCGCTTTTACTCTCTTCATAGCTTTCGGAAAACTCTTTTAAGTCCGACTTCACGTAGGCAGAGATCAATGAAAGCTCATCTTTAGTCATATCATTAGCTGCTTTCGCAAACTTGCCCGACGTTTCGATTTTGTTGTTGAGCTCTTCAGGGCTATGCTTCAGCGTTTCAATCACCTCTTCGACGACTTCTTCATAGAGCGCTTTTTTCTTCGGCATAACAACCTCCTTAAGATAACCAACCTTTTAGTGAGCAAACGGATGCGCTGCAATGCACTCCCGCTTACAAACAAATGCAATTCATACTCTTAAGTATAGTTGCCCTGCGAAATTCAGTGAAAATTACACAATCTACTAAGCGGCAACTGCAAGTATGAAGGGTATAACTATTGTTGTACTCAGCTCCTTTAGGTATTCTATGACGATCTGTAAGATTCTGTTCTAACCGAACTCACAAATTCCAAGATAACCGGATACCATCGATGCAAGAACAATATAACCCGCAAGAGATTGAACAAAAGGTTCAACAACACTGGGATAACAGCGAGACTTTCGTTGTAAGTGAAGACCCAAACAAAGAAAAATTCTACTGTCTTTCTATGTTCCCTTACCCAAGTGGCCGACTGCACATGGGTCACGTGCGTAACTACACCATCGGTGATGTGGTATCTCGTTTCCAACGTCTACAAGGCAAAAACGTAATGCAGCCAATTGGTTGGGATGCATTCGGCCTACCTGCAGAAAACGCCGCTGTTAAAAACAATACAGCACCTGCACCATGGACTTACGAAAACATTGAGTACATGAAGAACCAGCTTAAGCTTCTAGGCTTTGGTTACGACTGGAACCGTGAATTCGCAACGTGTACTCCAGAGTACTACCGTTGGGAACAAGAGTTCTTCACTAAGCTTTACGAAAAAGGCCTGGTTTACAAGAAGACATCTTCAGTGAACTGGTGTCCAAACGACCAAACAGTACTGGCAAATGAGCAAGTAGAAGACGGTTGTTGCTGGCGTTGTGACACTCCAGTAGAGCAAAAGAAAATTCCACAGTGGTTTATTAAAATCACTGAGTACGCTCAAGAGCTACTAGACGATCTAGACAACCTTGAAGGTTGGCCTGAAATGGTTAAGACCATGCAGCGCAACTGGATCGGCCGCTCTGAAGGTGTTGAGCTATCTTTCGCTGTTAACGGCGAAGAAGCACCATTAGAAGTGTACACAACACGTCCAGATACACTAATGGGTGTTTCTTACGTTGGTATCGCTGCAGGTCACCCTCTTGCAGAGAAAGCATCGAAGAACAACCCAGAGCTTGCTGCATTCGTTGAAGAGTGTCGTAACACTAAAGTTGCTGAAGCTGAACTCGCAACGATGGAAAAGAAAGGTATGGATACTGGCCTAACGGCTATCCACCCTCTTAACGGTCGTGTTGTTCCTGTATACGTAGCAAACTTCGTACTTATGGATTACGGCACAGGTGCGGTAATGGCGGTTCCTGCTCACGATCAACGTGACTACGAGTTCGCAACTAAGTACGGCATCGATATCATCCCAGTAATCAAACCTGAAGATGGTTCTGAACTAGACGTGTCTGAAGCGGCTTACACTGAAAAAGGTGTACTGTTTGATTCTGGTGAATTCGATGGTCTTGCGTTCCAAGAAGCATTCGATGCAATTGCTGCGAAGCTTGAAGCTGAAGGCAAAGGTAAGAAGACAGTAAACTTCCGTCTACGTGACTGGGGTGTATCTCGTCAACGTTACTGGGGCGCTCCAATCCCAATGGTAACCACTGAAGACGGTGAAGTTCACCCAGTACCAGCAGACCAACTGCCAGTCATTCTTCCTGAAGATGTAGTAATGGATGGCGTAACGAGCCCAATCAAGGCTGACAAGTCTTGGGCTGAAACAACATTCAACGGCGAACCCGCTCTACGTGAGACTGACACGTTCGATACGTTTATGGAGTCTTCTTGGTACTACGCACGTTACTGTTCACCGCAAGCAGACGACATTCTAGATCCAGAGAAAGCAAACTACTGGCTACCAGTTGACCAATACGTTGGTGGTATCGAGCACGCTTGTATGCACCTGCTTTACTCTCGTTTCTTCCATAAGCTTCTACGTGATGCTGGCTACGTGACGTCTGATGAACCGTTCAAGCAACTACTATGTCAAGGCATGGTTCTGGCTGACGCGTTCTATCACGAAAACGAAAAAGGCACCAAAGAGTGGATTGCACCGACTGACGTAACGGTTGAACGTGACGGTAAAGGTCGCATCGAAAAAGCAGTCGACGATCAAGGTCGTGAAGTTGAACACTCAGGCATGATCAAAATGTCTAAGTCTAAGAACAACGGTATCGACCCACAAGAGATGGTAGACAAGTACGGCGCTGATACAGTACGTCTATTCATGATGTTTGCATCACCTGCAGACATGACGCTTGAGTGGCAAGAGTCTGGCGTTGAAGGGGCTAACCGCTTCCTTAAACGTGTTTGGAAATTGGTTCACGCTCACTCTTCTAAGGGTGCTGCTGAATCTGTTGATGCTTCTGCGCTATCTGGCGACCAAAAAGCACTTCGTCGTGATATCCATAAAACTATCGCGAAAGTAACGGACGATATCGGCCGTCGCCAAACGTTCAACACAGCAATCGCTGCGATCATGGAATTGATGAACAAGCTAGCGAAAGCACCTCAAGAGTCTGTACAAGATCGTGCAATCCTTGATGAAGCGCTAAAAGCGGTAGTACGCATGCTTTACCCAATGACTCCACACATCTCTTACGAAATGTGGATTGCACTTGGTGAATCAAACGTAGACTCAGCAACATGGCCAACTTTCGATGAGAAAGCGCTAGTTGAAGACGAGAAGACTATCGTTGTAATGATCAACGGTAAGCTACGTGCGAAACTAACCGTTGCTGCTGATGCAACAGAAGAGCAAGTTCGCGAGCTTGGTCTAAACGATGAGAACGCTAAGAAGTTCCTAGATGGCTTAACTATCCGTAAAGTTATCTTCGTACCAGGTAAGCTTCTAAACATCGTCGCTAACTAATTTCGTTAGCACAATGCAATTGCTAAAGAATTAACGAACTTAGTTCATCAAAAGCAGTCTGTAGACAGGGTAGCTAATTGCCCTGTCTACTTATTTAAGCGCTTTAGACTTGAGCCTAACCACTCAAACGAACTAAAGCCTTTAAATAAGTATTCTACCTTCATGAGAGCCATCAAATAATGCGCCTGATTTCACTATCTTCATTGAAAGTTACTGTTGTTGTTTTAACCGTCAGCCTATTAAGTGCGTGTGGTTTCCACCTACGTGGTGATTACTCCGTACCAGAAGAACTCAACAAGATCTCCGTAACCAGTTACGACCAATACAGTACGTTTACACGTATGATGAAAGGTCAACTGCGTATGAATGATGTAGAAATTGTGCCACCGGCTGAGAATACACCTAACCTGCATATTATTAGTGAGAGCGTAGGTGAGCGAACTCTGTCTCTATACCAAAACACTCGTGCAGCAGAGAAAGAACTGACATTCCGAGCAAGATATCGAGTTACTGTCCCAGATCTAGGCTCAAAGACATTCTCAACCAGCGTAACCCGTAGTTACCTAGATAACCCGTTAACTGCACTTGCGAAGTCGGTTGAACGAGACATGATCGAAGATGAGATGCGTAAGTTGGCAACAAGCCAAATCCTTCGTCAGATGGCTCGACTAAAAGCGAACATTGCAGCTGATAGCATGGATCTAGATGCACTAGAACACGTTCAAGTGAAAGAGCTTGAAAAGCAATACAACATCAAGAATGTTGAAATTGACGACGTTGAGATCGTACCAGCTTCAGAAGAACAACCAACACTTAGCGATTCGGCTGAGTAATAGGTTTATTTGATGCGTATTTTTGCTGACCGCTTATCAGAGCAACTGGCTAAACAGTTGAGTAATGTTTACCTAATTTTTGGTAACGAACCTCTACTGCTGCAAGAGAGCCGAGAAGCGATTCAAAAGGCTGCAAAACAACAAGGCTTTGAAGAACGTCACCGCTTTGCGATTGATAACAGTATGGACTGGAACCAAGTCTATGACTGTACTCAAGCGCTAAGCCTGTTTTCTAGCCGTCAAATCATTGAGCTTGAGTTGCCAGAGTCAGGCGTGAATGCCGCAATAGCCAAAGAACTGTTGGCTATCTCTGAGCATATCCACAACGATATCTTGCTAATTCTTGTTGGCACCAAACTGACAAAAGCTCAAGAAAACGCTAAATGGTTCAAGGCACTCTCTAGCCAAGGGCATTGGGTAAGTTGCCTGACGCCTGATGTCAGCAGGCTACCTCAATTTGTTCAAGCACGCTGCCGTCAAGTCGGGTTGTCGCCAGATCCTGAAGCTATTCAGATGCTGGCGCAATGGCATGAGGGTAACCTGTTTGCACTCACACAAAGCCTCGAAAAACTGGCACTTCAATATCCAGATGGAAAGCTAACCTTAGTGCGCTTAGAAGAGTCGCTGAGCCGCCACAACCACTTCACTCCATTCCATTGGAGTGATGCCCTATTGGCAGGGAAAGGAAATCGAGCACAGAGAATCCTAAGACAACTCGAAGCTGAAGGTGTCGAACCGGTTATTCTGCTGCGAAGCGTGCAAAGAGAGCTTGCGCTGCTACTACAAATGCAGCAACAAATGAAACTCATGCCGCTCGGTCAGGTCTTCGAAAAACACCGTATCTGGCAATCTAAAAAGCCGCTTTATAACGCCGCGCTAACAAGAGTTTCGATTTCTCAATTACACTCTTTGTTCGCGTTGCTCACTCAAGCTGAATTGATGACAAAAACTCAATATGAGCAGTCGCCTTGGCCACTAATTCATCAGTTAAGCGTAGAGTTTTGTATCCCTTCAGCTTCAATACCATTTCACGCATAAAAGCGTGGTATATTCTAGGGTCGACAGCCCCTAAAAAGCTAAAT
Source organism: Vibrio sp. 1S139 (assembly GCF_041439475.1). Lineage (NCBI taxonomy): Bacteria > Pseudomonadati > Pseudomonadota > Gammaproteobacteria > Vibrionales > Vibrionaceae > Vibrio > Vibrio sp. 1S139. The sequence goes on along the minus strand of NZ_JBGOOD010000024.1, from coordinate 54,806 downwards.
TCAGATTAAAGGAACACCCCGTGTTACGTGAAGAACTAAAAGATTTTCTTGCAGACAAAGCCGACGACATGAAAGCAGAATCGATTGTGACTATCGATGTAGAAGGCAAATCAAGCGTTACTGATTACATGATTGTTTGTACAGGTACCTCTAAGCGCCATGTTGCTTCTATTGCACAGCATGTTGCTGATGAAGTACGTAAAGCAGGTATGCAGCCACTAGGCATGGACGGCCAGCAAGAAGGTGAATGGGTTGTTCTAGATATGGGGACAAGCATGCTTCACGTTATGCAAGAAGAACACCGTGAACTGTACCAACTAGAAAAACTTTGGGGCTAAGCTTTGAAGATCCAGTTAATCGCAGTTGGCACAAAAATGCCAAAGTGGGTTGAAGAAGGCTTTAAAGAATATAAACGCCGCTTCCCTCATGATATGCCATTAGAGCTCATTGAAATTACTGCGGGAAAGCGCGGTAAAAATGCGGATATTGCACGCATTCTTCAAAAAGAAGGCGAAGCGATGTTGGCAGCGGTTCCAAAAGGCAACCGCATTGTCACGCTTGATATCCCAGGTAAAAAGTGGGACACATCACAACTGGCAGAGCAATTGGAAAGTTGGAAGTTGGATGGACGCGACGTTTCTATCCTTATCGGCGGGCCTGAAGGATTAGCACCTGCATGTAAAGCGGCTGCAGACCAAAGTTGGTCTCTGTCTGCGCTTACTCTCCCTCACCCATTAGTACGCGTTATCATGGCTGAAAGCTTGTATCGAGCTTGGAGCATCACTGCTAACCACCCTTATCATCGAGAATAAGCGTTAATGTTACGTAAACGTAGCCAAATCCGTGATTACAAAGCAGAAGCACGACTATTTACTAATCGTGCTTTTGTTGCGTTTGCGGGGATCATAGTCATGATATCGATGTTGGTTGTTAATCTGTACAACATTCAGGTCAATCAATATCAAGACTATAAAACCCGCTCTAACGATAACCGTATCAAGGTCGTTCCAATCGCCCCCAACCGTGGTTTGATTTATGATCGTACTGGTGTGCTTCTTGCCGAAAATCGCCCGGTTTTCAACCTAGAAATCACACCAGAAAAAATCAAAGATATGGATGACACGCTCGTCCGTCTACAAGAATTAATCGAGATCCCGCCAGAGCGCATTGAACTATTTGATCGTGATCGTCGCAATTCACGACGCTTCAAGTCAGTACCTATTCTGAATCAGCTTACCGAAGAACAAGTTGCGATCTTCTCTGTAAATCAACATAAGTTCCCAGGCGTTGAAGTTACAGGTACGCTAAAACGTTTCTACCCTTATGGTGATGTGTTAACTCACGTGATTGGCTACGTATCGCGCATCAATGACCGTGATATGCAGCGCCTGGTTCGCGAAGAGAAAGACGCCAATTACCAAGCCACTCGCGACATCGGTAAACTTGGTATTGAGCGCTACTACGAAGACATGCTTCACGGTACCGCTGGCTATCAAGAAGTCGAAGTTAACAGCCGTGGACGAGTGATCCGTACTCTAAAATTTGTACCGTCGGTTCCGGGTAAAGATATCGTGCTCAACTTGGATATCAAGCTACAACTATACGTACATAAGTTACTGGATAGCCGCCGTGGCTCAGCTATCGTTCTCGACCCGAAAGACAATGGCGTGTTAGCCATGGTATCTAGCCCAAGCTACGACCCAAATGCATTCGTACATGGTATTTCGTCTAAAGGTTATAACGCCCTGCTTCAAGACAAAGACCGCCCTTTGGTTAACCGTGCAACGCTAGGTATTTACCCACCAGCATCGACGATCAAGCCATTCATTGCTGTTGCGGCTCTGCAAGAAGGTGTGATTACACCTAATACAACGCGTAATGACCCAGGTTATTGGAAGATCCCTAATTCAAAAACAAGACCATTCCGTGACTGGTTGCGTTGGGGACACGGGGTCGTTGATATAGAGAAAGCGATTGAAGAGTCAGTGGATACTTTCTTTTACCAAATTGCTTATGATCTCGGCATTGATCGCATATCCAAATGGATGATGATGTTCGGCTTTGGTGATTATACTGGCATCGATATTTATGAAGAAAGCAAAGCCAATATGCCAACTCGTGATTGGAAGATGGCAAGACACCGTGTGCCTTGGTACCAAGGTGACACCATCCCAGTTGGTATTGGCCAAGGCTACTGGACTGCAACACCCATGCAGATTGCAAAAGCCACATCAGTTTTGGTCAATGAAGGTGAAGTAACCGCACCTCACCTACTTCGTTCAACCATTGATAACGGTCGTCCATTCGATGAACAAATCATGTCGGACATTGAAACTTACCCACCGCTAACCGGGGTTAAGAAGAAGTATTGGGATATCGCTCAGGAAGGTATGAGGCTGGCTAACCACGGTAAGAAAGGTACGGCAAGACGTTCATTCCAGAAGATGTCTTACCAAACCGCTGGTAAATCGGGTACCGCGCAGGTATTCGGCTTAAAAGAAGATGAAGAGTACAACGCGGACGAAATCGCAGAGCACTTACGCGATCACGCCCTCTTTACGGGTTACGCGCCTTTTGAAGATCCTGAAGCCGTCGTGACTATCGTTCTAGAGAACGCAGGTGGCGGTTCTTCTAACGGCGGCCCAGTAGTAAGAAGGATTTTAGACCATATTATCCTTGCAGAAGATTATCAAAGTGAGCCAATTAAATAATGAAACTTGATCCTTCAACTGGACGAAATAGAGCCCTATTCGAAAGGCTGCATATCGACCTGCCGCTTTTGCTTGGCATTCTGGTTTTAATGGGCTTTGCCCTGCTGATCATGTACAGCGCAAGCGGACAAAGCCTTGCGATGATGGACCGCCAGGCGATGCGCATGGCTCTGTCTTTAGGTGTGATGATCTTCCTAGCGCAAATCTCACCTCGTACTTATGAAACCTTGGCACCACTGCTATTTGTAGGTGGTGTCATCTTGCTATTGGGCGTGTTGTTCTTTGGTGAAGCCTCTAAAGGCGCCCAGCGTTGGTTAAACTTCGGCTTTGTTCGATTCCAACCGTCAGAGCTATTAAAGCTCGCGGTGCCTTTGATGCTGGCACGATTTATCGGTAAGCGCTCACTTCCACCAACATTCCAAACATTAGCGATCTCGCTAGTGATGGTGTTTGTACCGACGATTCTAATCGCAAAGCAGCCTGACCTAGGTACATCTATCCTTATCGCCGCATCTGGTATCTTCGTGATATTCCTGGCTGGTATCAGTTGGAAAATCATTGCTAGCGCCGCAATCGCATTAGGGGCATTTATCCCAATCCTATGGTTCTTCTTGATGCGTGAATATCAAAAAGTGCGTGTTAGAACCCTTTTTGATCCTGAATCAGATCCATTAGGTGCGGGTTACCACATCATTCAAAGTAAGATTGCGATAGGTTCGGGTGGTATATCAGGAAAAGGTTGGCTGCAAGGCACTCAATCTCAATTAGAATTCATTCCAGAGCGCCACACCGACTTCATTTTTGCGGTCATCGCCGAAGAGTGGGGCATGATTGGTATCTTGTTCTTGCTTGCTATCTACCTGTTTATTATTGGACGTGGCTTAGTGCTTGCGAGCCAAGCTCAAACCGCATTCGGTCGAATGATGGGCGGCAGTATTGTACTGAGCTTCTTCGTTTATATTTTTGTAAACATTGGCATGGTAAGTGGCATTCTACCTGTGGTTGGTGTTCCTCTTCCTTTAGTCAGTTATGGTGGTACTTCAATGGTTACCCTTATGGCTGGTTTTGGTATTTTAATGTCGATCCATACACACAGAAAAGCATTCTCAAAGGCGACCTAATCGATGTCTATTACAACGTTTCCAAAAAAAGCATCCTTGGTTGATGAGCTGCCAATCAAAAAAATAGCCTCTATCTTAGGGCTAGCGATTTTAATCAATGGTTGTTCTTCAAAGCAGCCAACAGGCCGCTACGATATTGATTCAGATATTGCACCAGACGCACCTATCTCAGTAGAGCATCTCGAGGATGCTCACCCTCAGTATGAACCTTATAGTTTAGGTGGTAACACGGATTACACTTTACGTGGCGAAGACTACAAGATCGTAAAGAAGATCGAAGGGTTTACTGAGAAAGGCAAAGCCTCTTGGTACGGTAAGAAATTTCATGGTCACTTAACGTCTAACGGCGAGATCTATGACATGTATTCGATGTCTGCGGCGCACAAAACATTGCCAATTCCAAGCTATGTAAAAGTGACGAATACCGACAATAACAAAACGACGATTGTTCGTATCAATGACCGCGGCCCATTCCATGAAGGCCGAATCATTGACCTTAGTTATGCGGCAGCTTACAAGCTCGATGTGTTGAGAACCGGCACGGCAAATGTTGAGATTGAAGTCATTACTGTGGCTATGCCAACCGACGCAAATAAAAAGGCTGCTTTACCGCAATTTATTATTCAAGTCGCAACATCTCCACATGAAGATAGAACAGAGAAGTTAGCGAAAGATCTAGCCGAAAAGCTAGAAGTAGCAACGTTCTTGCAGCCAAATGATGACAACTACCGTCTGATGATTGGGCCATTTCATGACTATGCTCTGACTCAAGAGAAATTAGAACAAGTTAAGCTAATGGGTTACCCGTCAGCTTATATAAAAAAACACACCCTAACTCGCTAATTAATCTAACAGTTACTTCTGGTAATCAGCGCTCTGGTGTGACAGAGTGATTCTGTTAATATATGAATAGTTCACCAAATAATTGCATTCAAAATGATTAAATCTAATAAACTTGTTAAATCGATTTTTGCTACTTCTGTTGCTCTTTCTGCAACGATAGCTACATCGTCATTCGCCGCTCCTATTGTTGTTCCTGATGCTCCTCAAATCGCCGCTAAAGGTTTTGTTCTGATGGATTACCATTCAGGCAAAGTACTAGCAGAGAAAGAGATGAATACTCAGCTTTCTCCAGCAAGTTTAACCAAGATGATGACGAGCTACGTGATCGGCCAAGAGCTCGACCGTGGCAACATCAACCTAAACGACGATGTTGTAATCAGTGAAAATGCTTGGGCTAAAAACTTCCCAGATTCATCTAAGATGTTCGTTGAAGTGGGCACTACGGTTAAAGTTGAAGAATTAAACCGCGGTATCATCATTCAATCAGGTAACGACGCATGTGTTGCTATGGCTGAACACATCGCTGGCTCTGAAGATGCATTCGTTGACCTAATGAACGCTTGGGCAAGCTCTATCGGCATGAAAGACACGCACTTTGCTAACGTGCACGGTCTAGACAACCCGAACCTATACTCAACGCCTTACGATATGGCGCTACTTGGTCAGGCGCTGATTCGCGACGTACCAGACGAGTACCGTATCTACTCAGAGAAGAAATTCACATACAACGGCATCACCCAATACAACCGTAACGGTCTGTTATGGGATAAGAGCATGAACGTTGATGGCATCAAAACGGGCCACACAAGCAATGCAGGTTACAGCCTAGTAAGCTCAGCGACAGAAGGCAAAATGCGCCTAGTGGCTGTAGTTATGGGCACCAAGAATGCGAATGCTCGTAAAACAGAAAGCAAAAAACTGCTTAGCTACGGCTTCCGCTTCTTTGAAACAGTGGCACCACACACAGCCGGTGAAACCTTCGTAGAAGAGAAGATCTGGATGGGTAGCAAGGACACAGTTGCACTGGGTGTCGACGAAGATACTTTCGTAACGCTACCTCGTGGTCAAGCTAAGAACCTGAAGGCAAGCTTCGTTCTTGAGAAAGAACTAGAAGCGCCAATCAGCAAAGGCGATGTAGTTGGTAAACTATTCTACCAAGTAGACGGTGAAGACGTTGCTGAATACCCACTACTAGCACTTGAAGATGTAGACCAAGGCAGCCTATTCAGCCGTCTATGGGACTACCTAGTTCTTCTGTTCAAGGGTTTATTCTAAACAAGCAAAAGGTTTGTTCTAGGTAAAACCCAAGCTTGTTGTATAGCTAACCTAATGAGTAAGTTCATGATTTACTCATTAGCGAACCAAAAGCCGCCATGTGCGGCTTTTGTTGATCTTGAGTTCGGTGATATTTACACGTAATATTCCGCCTTATTACTCGTGTCTGTTGACCGAACACGCTTTTTATCGACATTTCGCCAATTTGCGAGAGTCTAGCCTTTTGGAGCTAATCATGAACATCAATTCTGATGCAAAACTAAAAGACCTCTTAGAGTTCCCTTGTTCATTCACTTACAAAGTAATGGGCCACGCTAAGCCAGAACTGACTGAGCTAGTACTAGAAGTGATCCAGCGTCATGCTCCTGGTGACTACAGCCCAACGCTAAAACCAAGTGCGAAAGGTAACTACCACTCTGTTTCTATCAATATTACTGCGACTTCAATTGAGCAAGTAGAAACTCTTTATAAAGAACTGGGCGAGATCGAAATCGTTCGTATGGTTCTGTAATCTCCGATTACACATGAAAAACAGCGGCTTATTGCCGCTGTTTTTATTTAAAGCGCCCTATCTAGCTCAAATTCATTCAACTTAATTTTCAATAAATACAAAGAAAGTTGAAAAACCTTGCAGTCCGTCTGTAGTTAGAATCATGTTTCGCGTTTATAATGCGTTCACTTTATTAATCCTTGAGGGAGTGCAGCTTTGCAAAATAAGCTAATCGTAAAAAAATTAGGCCGTCAGGATTACGAACCTGTATGGAAAGCCATGCATAAGTTCACAGACGAACGCACGGAAGAAGACCTAGACCAAGTTTGGTTGGTTGAACACAACCCTGTCTTCACTCAAGGACAAGCAGGCAAAGCTGAGCATGTATTAAATGCCGGTGATATCCCTGTAATACAAAGCGATCGCGGTGGCCAAGTGACTTACCACGGCCCAGGCCAATTAGTGGCTTACTTTCTGATTAACATCCGCCGCAAGAAATTCGGAGTACGTGATTTGGTTACTCATATCGAGAACCTCGTAATCAATACTCTGAAAGCTTACAATATAGATTCAGCTGCCCGACCTGACGCTCCTGGTGTTTATGTCGATGGCAAGAAAATCTGTTCACTTGGATTACGTATTCGACGTGGCTGCTCGTTCCACGGGTTAGCACTCAACGTCGATATGGACCTGTCTCCATTCCTACGTATTAACCCATGTGGTTACCAAGGTATGGAAATGGCGCAGGTAAGCCAACTCGGCGGACCAAGTGAACTAGAAAACGTTGAGCAACAGTTAATACAAGAGCTCGTAGAGCTACTCGGCTATGACCAAGTAGACATTCAAGCCACCAGTAACATTACAGCAGAAGCATAAAATCATGAGCAAACCAATCCAAATGGAAAAAGGCGTTAAATATCGTGACGCTGACAAAATGGCATTAATTCCCGTAAAGAATATGCCTGCTGAACAGAAAGAAGTTCTACGTAAGCCTGAATGGATGAAGATTAAACTTCCTTCAGACAGCCATCGTATTCAAGAAATCAAATCAGCAATGCGTAAAAACAACCTGCACTCAGTTTGTGAAGAAGCGTCTTGCCCTAACCTAGCCGAGTGTTTCAACCACGGTACGGCAACGTTTATGATTCTTGGCGCTATCTGTACTCGTCGCTGCCCGTTCTGTGATGTTGCCCATGGTCGTCCTGTTGCTCCTGAAGCTGAAGAGCCGAAGAAACTGGCTAAAACAATTCAAGACATGAAACTGAAGTACGTTGTAATCACTTCAGTTGACCGTGATGACTTGCGTGACGGCGGTGCTCAGCACTTTGCTGACTGTAACCGTGAGATTCGCGAACTCAACCCAAATATTCGTATCGAAACACTGGTTCCAGACTTCCGCGGTCGTATGGACGTTGCGCTTGACCTAATGAAAGACAACCCGCCAGATGTTTTCAACCACAACCTAGAGACAGCGCCACGTCTATACCGTAAAGCGCGTCCAGGTGCGAACTACAAGTGGTCTCTTGATCTACTGAAGAAATTCAAAGAGCAGCACCCTGATATCCCAACAAAATCAGGTGTGATGATGGGTCTTGGCGAGACAAAAGAAGAGATCGTTCAAGTACTGAAAGACCTTCGCGAACATGGTGTGACTATGCTGACACTAGGTCAATACCTAGCACCAAGCCGTCACCACTTACCAGTAGAACGCTACGTGCCGCCTTCTGAGTTCGATGAGCTGAAAGAGATTGCTCTAGAGCTAGGCTTTACTCACGCAGCGTGTGGCCCGTTTGTACGTTCTTCTTACCATGCGGACTTGCAAGCTCAAGGTATGGAAATTAAGTAATCACGATTGCTTAACGAACAATGCAAAGGCGCTGAATATTATGTTCAGCGCCTTTTTTCTATCTTGTTCGTGCCGCTATAGCTTTATATTTCGTGCCACTAAGCTTTATATAAAAACAACAAAGCCACTCTTTATGAGTGGCTTTGTGCTTAATATTTCAAGTTCAGAGGAGGTAATTTCAAAAAGCCCAGATAGGGTTCTGCATTAACCGAAAGATGCCCAGATAACCGTTGCTACCAAAATTGGGCACACAAACTTCACATACATTGGCCAAACCTTACCAAACCAACCAAGTTGAAAATCAGGACTGCCTTGTTCAAGCTCTTTCACTTTTGAAGCTCGGCTCCATACCCAACCACCAAACACACAGAACATCAGTGCAGCGACTGGTTGAAGATACTGAGTTGCAATCATCGCTACCATGCCAAACATCGCAGCAAAGTTGTAAACAATCACCACACTAAACAGCGCGATAGCACCACCAATCACCCAGCTTGTTGGCGTTCGTCTAGTATTGAAACGCTCACTCACTAGCGCAACCGGGCCTTCAAGCATCGAAATCGAAGAAGTCAGTGCAGCAATCGTTAGTAGTAAAAAGAACACAATCGCAAAGATCTGTCCAAGCACACCTAAACTATCAAACATCAACGGCAAAACCGTGAATACTAGAGTGTCAGAGCTTAATAGTGAGCCGTCTTCAGCGTAGATTTGAACGCCTTTTTGCATCGCAACAAACATTGCTGGCATCACCACTAATCCAGCAATAAAAGCGACAGCAGTATCCACCAGAGTTACGTTCATCGCCATTTTTGGTAGGTTCTCTTTCTTGCTTAAGTAAGAGCCATAAACCAACATCGAGCAACCGCCAATAGTGAGTGAGAAGAACCCCTGTCCCATTGCCGCCAGAATCAGTTTTCTATCCCACACTTTCTCAAAGTCTGGAATAAGGTAATGTTTTAGGCCTTCCATCGCGCCAGATTGCGTCATGATGTAAACAAACAATAAGCCAAATAAAACAAACAGCGCAGGCATCAAACGAGTCGACCATTTCTCGATGCCTTGCTTAACACCGCCCTGCACAATCAAGATAGTCAGTACATAGAACGCGACGGTACCAAATACGTTGCGCTCAACACTGAAGCCCTTAAACCAATCAGCAATCGCTTCTAGGCCGATAAGATCCGCGACCGCACCAATTAGGAAACAGATCAACCAGCCACCAACAATACTGTAAAACGCCAACACTGCGCTTGGTACACTCAGTCCAACCCAACCGACAAACTCACCGACTTTCTTACCCAAAGGGTTTGTCGTCAAAGATCGCATGCTATCAACTGGGTTTGCTTGGCCGTGACGGCCTATAGCCATCTCAACCACCAACATAGGGAAAGCAACCACGAAGATCATGATCAAATAGACTAAAAGGAAAGCGCCACCACCGTTGCTAGCAACTTGAGTCGGGAAACCCCAAATATTACCCAAGCCAACCGCTGCACCAGCCGCTGCTAAAATAAAACCTAAACGAGAGCTAAAGTGCTCTCTTGAAGAGGAAGATTGTTGGTCCATATCGCCCGCATTAAAAATCAGTGAACTAGTTGAGAAGTACAGTAATAAAAAGCAATGATAGGCACAACCAATAAATGAACAATTCTCTGATTTTTACAATCAATGCGCTATTTAGAACAACAAAATTAACAAAAAACCAGTCTTATCGTTCAATTATAAGCAACAAAGCGAAGCGGTAGGCTTAAGAAGGAAATGGATTGAATTGAGATAAATACTCGCCGTGTGGTTCCATTTATACAAACAAAAAGAGCACCGACCGGTGCTCTTACTATTCATCACTAGACTCGAATTAAATTGTGAAGACTTGGTAATCTTTTAAGTTCGGAATGATTTCATGCAGTTCTTGCTCTTGTTCTGCCATCTCATCAAGTGAATCACAGAACTCATTCGCTTCCTCCTGTACTTGTTGAGAGTGTTCTTTCATTCGCTCTTCAACTTTCAGCTTTAATTCAGCCATACTGTCAGCCAGTTCAGTCAGGTTTAGGCCACCGTCTTGTTTCATTTTTTCTGACATCGCATTAAAAGCGCTAGAGATAAATTCTTGGTTAAAGATTTCTTTCGCCTTCTCGAAATCTTCAGACCAGCCATTGGCCATCGAATCAAAGCTTTCTGCAGGCAACACTAATTCGCCATCTTTGTAATAACGCGCTTCCAGTTCTGCAAAGTAGGTTTTCATTGATTCTTTTACATTATCAAATGACTCAGGTGAATCCAGGCTAGCCGCGATATCATCAATCACGTCATTGGCTAACGCTAAGCTATCGTTGGCCATTTGTTTCGCTCGAGGTAAGTACTCACTCATGTTTTCGCGATATTTCTCAATCGCCGCTTGTTGGTCGGCATCAAGCTCAACCTTCTCACCATGAATATAGAGGTCGTTGTTATCATCAAAAACGGCCGTATCACCATTCACTTGATGGATTTCGACTTTTTGGTCATCAATTCGTAGTTCATTCTTCAAATCAACTCGACACTGAGCAGCAAACGTTGGCAAGCTCACAACAGCGATAACCGCTGTTAGTGATGCAATTAATACATTGTTTTTCATAACATCCTCTCATCAATCTGACAGATTACTATACCCTTGGTATATGCTCCTTTGTCAGAGAAACGTTTTATATCTATTAGTCAGTTAGTTAGTCGATAGAGATAACTTCGTAGCAAAACTGTTTATCTGCGACCTTAAACTCAATCTCATCACCAACTTCTTTACCCATTAGAGCCTGGCCAAAAGGTGCATTTGCCGTCACGATGGCAATCTCATTCTCATTCCACGTGACAGAAAGTCCGCCGACTCTCGGCCCCATAAAAAAGTGTTTATATTGATCATGCTCGTCAATGACCACAACGTAACTGCTCACCGTAACCTTCTCACTATCACGCAACACTAAGTTACGATAACACTGAATATCGTCTTCACACTCTTGTACCCTCACCACTTGACCATGGGCGAGATACGAAGCTTCTAATGCCAATGTATCGTACTTATGTTCAAGCACTGTCTCTTCATCTGTCGCAGCATCAATAGCGCGTTGAGTAGCAGATTGTGCGATACGTAATCGGGATTCAAGTTGCTCTATGATTATTTGGCGAAGCTCAGACTTATTCATACTATTGGGGTGCTTTTCTATAGGAGCTACAGAATAGAATTAGGTACAATCAGGTGCAAGACATTTGATTCATCAAGCGACGCTATCATGAATGGGCGCCCGCTTTAGCATCAATACGACACTTAATAACTCAGGTAGAACATAAATGATTGAGCAGAAGCTAAAACAAGTATTCGGATTCGACTCACTGCGCAATGGGCAAAAGCAAGTCATTGATAACGTTCTATCTGGTCACTCGACTGCCGCGATATTCCCGACAGGCTCAGGTAAATCGCTGTGCTATCAATTACCAGCATTAGAGTTACCGCACTTAACCTTGGTGATATCGCCACTGTTAGCCTTGATGAAAGACCAACTCGCTTTCCTGCACAGTAAAGGCATTAGCGCAGCGGCAATCGAATCAAACCAAGACCGACAAACCACACAACAGGTTATGCAGTCAGTGCGTAACGGTGACACCAAGATCCTCATGATCTCCGTCGAGCGCTTGAAGAACGAACGCTTTCGTCAGTTTATCTCCCAAGTGTCGATCTCACTGCTTGTGGTCGATGAAGCGCACTGTATTTCAGAATGGGGACACAACTTCAGACCCGACTACCTGAAGCTTTCTCAATACCAAAAACAGCTCAATATTCCTCAGGTTCTACTACTGACAGCCACTGCGACTACAGCGGTTATCCAAGATATGAAGTCAAAGTTTGAAATTGATGAGGAGCGCGTTGTGGTTACGGGTTTCTATCGTCAAAATCTCGATCTGTCGATTCAACCTTGTGAACAAACCAGTAAGCTAGAAACCTTGTGCAATGTGGTTAACCAAGCTTCTCTCGCTCCGACTATTGTTTATGTCACCCTTCAACAAACGGCAGAGATGGTGGCTCAGCAGCTTCGCAATGCTGGCGTTAATGCAGTGGCTTACCATGCGGGTCTTAAGCCTGAAAATAGAGATGCTATTCAACACCAATTCATGAATGATGACGTGAGCTGTATCGTCGCAACTATCGCGTTTGGTATGGGCGTGGATAAGTCCAACATTCGCCGAGTGATTCACTTTGACTTACCAAAATCGATCGAAAACTACTCACAAGAGATCGGCAGAGCTGGTCGAGATGGGCAAGCGTCTGAATGTATTTTACTGGCTAACAAACACGGTTTAAGCACACTCGAGAACTTCGTTTTTGGTGATACGCCAGACAACATATCGATCCAAGCGGTATTAAAAGAGATCTACGAAAATCAAAACATTGGCGCTTCTGGCTCGAATCAATGGGAGATCATGCTTAATCAACTATCACGTGAATCCAACATTCGTCAGTTACCGCTAAAAACACTACTGGTGTATCTCGAAATTGAAGGTGTGATTGAGCCCAAGTACAGCTACTTCGCAGACTACAAATTTAAGTTCATTCGTCCGAAACAGCAGATCACAGAGCAATTTCAAAGTGAACGTCGTCAATTTGTCGAAGCGATTTTCCAATGCTCTCCTCAAGCAAGAGTGTGGTGCCAAGTCGACTTCGATGCGCTTTGGACACACTTCCAAGCCGATCGTCAGCGTGTGATTGCGGCTATCGACTACTTCAATGAACAAGGTTGGATTGAACTAGAAAGCAAGCAGATCACCGATGTCTACGCGATCCACAATACTTCTGAAGATATGATGCAACTGTCAGAGCGTCTAACTGAGTTGTTTAAAGCAAAAGAAAACAGCGAGATAAACCGCCTTAACCAAATGCTGAATTTCTTTGAGGCGGATACTTGCCTAAGCTCACGCCTTGCGAGTTATTTTGCCGATGATAAAGCACCAACAAACTGCGGTCACTGCTCTGTATGTCGAGGAGAAGTGGCAATCTTACCAACCGTTGATGTTGAACCTATCGATGATGAGACGGTGATGACATGGATACATGAGTTTATTTCGGCTAGCCAACAACTGATTACCGACGAGGCAATTACTCGCTTCTTATGTGGAATCGCCACCCCGCTTTCAACCAAACTCAAAGCCAGTAAAATGGTCGGTTACGGCAAGCTAGAGCAGCAACCGTTCAGTGATACCTTAGCGCGAGTAAAACAACTTCCTAGGTAATTCTTACTTATAAAAAACCGACTAGGCTATGAAGCGTAGTCGGTATTCATCTCACTCATTATCTTTAAAAGAAGCTCAACTGACGCATTTGGTCTTTAGGTTGCAGCATTACGCTTAAACCAAGCAGGCGTATTTCTCGCCCCTGTTGTCTTTTCAGTATTTCACTAAGCAGCTCTTTGAAGTGTTCACGATCGAGAGAGGCATGGATGTGTTCAATCGTGGTTTGTTGAAAGTCGGCGAACTTGAGCTTAATGCCCTGCTTGATGATCGCTTTGCTTGGGCTAGCCTTTTCTAAGCGAGTCTCGAGTTCAGGAAATAGCTTATCTTCGATTACCTGCCAACATTCTGCGTAGCTTGAAATGTTTTGGGTAAAGGTGCGCTCTACACCTACCGATTTTCGCTCGCGCTCGATGATAACTTCTCGATCATCAATGCCATGACTGCGCTTCCAGAGTGATGCACCTTGACGGCCAAACTTGAGTAGCAGGTCTCGATAGTCAGACTCTTTGATATCCTTACAAGTAAAGAAACCCGCTTGGTGCAGCTTTTCTATGCTCACTTTGCCGACACCGGGAATCTTTTCAAGTGGTAGCTCATCGATCACTGATTGCACGTCTTGTGGAGGGATAACAAACTGACCATTGGGCTTATTCAGATCTGAGGCCACTTTCGCCAAGAATTTAATCGGTGCAATTCCTGCAGAAGCTGTCAGGTTCAGTTCGTTCCAAATATCACGGCGAATAGACTCGGCAATAAGTGTTGCTGAACCGTGACACCGCTTAGAATCGGTGACATCAAGGAAAGCTTCATCCAAGGAAAGTGGTTCAATGATTGATGTGTATCGAGAGAAGATTTCACGGATCTTTTTAGATATCTCGACATAGACCGACATTCTTCCCGGCACAACCAATAGATTAGGACAAAGCTGTAGGGCCTTTCCGGTAGGCATTGCAGAGCGAACACCAAACTTGCGGGCTTCATAATTACAGGTGCTCAAAACGCCGCGTTGCTTTTCATGCCCACCAACAGCTAACGGGCGATTTCGGTAAGCAGGGTTATCACGCATTTCTACAGCCGCGTAAAAACAATCCATATCGACATGGATTATTTTTCTGACTTTCTCTTGGTCCGAACTGCACATTTGGAAATAACTCAACCTTACAACTGTATCTATGAACAGTATAATCAATTATTCTCAGATTTAAAATGATCTGGAGTCCAGCTCAACAGGTTTCACTTCATTCGCCGCCCACTATTCTGATAGTATTGTTAGGAGTATTTAGTCTATAAGTAGGGATAGCTTTTGAGTGAAAAAATACTAGTGGTAGAGGATAGTCGCGCATTCAGAAACTATCTTTACCAACAATTTAAGAACGATGGCTATGAAGTTGCGTTGGCGGAATCTGTAGAAGAAGCCAAAGCGATCTTAGAGCAAGAAACGGATTTCTTGTGTGCAGTCCTCGACTACTGTTTACCTGACGGCCAAGACGGCAAGATCATTGACCTCGTCTTAGGCTATCAACAGAAAATCATTGTCCTGACCGGGATGTTCGACAATCAACTGCGAGAGCAAGTCCTAGCCAAAGGCGTTATCGATTACATACTTAAAGACAGTATGTCATCAGTAAGCTACCTACTTCCCCTGGTTCAAAGAATTTCGAATAATCGCCATCACAAAGCATTGGTTGTCGATGATTCAGCGGTCGTTCGCCGTTACATAGCTCAACTTCTAGAACACCAATATATCCAAACTATCCAAGCCGAAGATGGCGAACAAGCATTAAAGCTCCTTCATAACGCTCCCGATATTACGTTCGTTGTTACAGACCATGATATGCCGAAGAAAGACGGTATAGCGATGATCCGTGAGATACGACGCGATCACGACAGAAACCAGTTGGCTATTCTAGGGTTATCAGGCAGCGATGATCGCACCATGACAGCTCGATTCCTTAAAGCGGGGGCTAACGACTTCCTTTACAAGCCTTTTAACCAAGAAGAATTTTTTTGCCGTATCCATCAACTGCTTGATATGAAAGAAGCGGCCAACGAGCTATTTCGACATGCCAACGAGGATGCTCTTACTGGCTTATGGAACCGTCGTTACCTGTTCAATCAAACATGTAAAGGTTGTGAGCAGCGCAGTATAGCCATGATGGATATCGACTTCTTCAAGAAAGTGAACGACACCTACGGTCACGATGGTGGTGATGCAGTCCTCGTGGAAGTCGGCAAGATCATCAAAGACCATTTTAAAGATGATGTTGCTGTACGCTTCGGTGGCGAAGAATTTTGTATTCAGTCGTGTGGTTCGTTTGAGAGCTTTGTTGACAACTTAGAGTCCATGAGAGAAGCCATTGAAAGCCATGTTGTTAAGCATGACTCTCAAAGAATCAAGGTCAGTATCAGTATCGGCGTAACCGATTTAGACGCGAAGCTAGATGAGCAGATCAAAGCCGCTGATGAGCTTCTTTATACGGCAAAAGAGCAAGGTAGAAACCAACTAGTGTTTGCGCGTAACAGCATGCAAATCGAACAATAGTCATTCGCCTCTGTTTCCATTTTTGGTATACCAAGATTAATTGCTAGACCTCAAAACTAAAAAAGCTCAAGACGATAATCTTGAGCTTTTCAATTTGAGGGCATAGATAACTCTATCCCCTATGACTGTCACCAATTAAGCGATACGGTCTTTACTCCAAGCCGCTTCTTTTTGTTGACGCTCAGCCAGCTTCTCTTCACGGTAAGCTTCACGTGCTTCACGCTTCTTACGCGCGTCACAAGGTTCAGGGCAGTTACATACTTTATCAATACCAACAGCACCCAAACCGCCACAGCTACCTTTCACAACTTTCTTTTGGATAATGTAGCCAATTGACATCGCTGCGATTACTGCAAGAAAAACACCAAATGTAATCAGAAATGTATTCATAATTATCTCGCTTACCTTATTTACCTAAGTATGGCTTAAATGCTTCAGAAGCAATTTCTTTAAAGCCATCTGCTGTTTTTACCACCATGAACACTGGGATGTTATGTTGGTTTGCGACTTCCATTCCTTTTTCCTCACCTAAGACCATAAGGCCCGTAGATAAGCCGTCTGCAGTCATTGAAGACGGGTTTAAAACAGTCACAGAAACCACTTTATGGTGAAGAGGCTTTCCTGTTTCAGGGTTGATGATGTGTGAGTAACGAACACCATCACGTTCAAAATAGTTACGGTAATCACCAGAGGTTGCGATAGCCATATCACCCGGCTCGATGATCTCTTGGATATTACGCTCATCAACGCTTGGTTTCTCAATCGCGATACGCCAGCCCACGTTCTCACGGTTTAAACCTTTCAGACGAATTTCGCCACCGACTTCAACCATGTAGTTGTGAATACCGATAGAATCAAGGTAGTCAGCGACGACGTCAACACCCCAACCTTTTGCAATCGTGGATAGATCGACATACAGGTTAGGTAGGTCTTTCTTCAACATGTTGCCTTCAACACTAAGATGATGGATACCAATCTTAGCCTTGCGAGCCGCCAGCTCTTCATCTGATGGCACAACTTCAGGACGAGCTTCAGGACCAAAACCCCATAAGTTAACTAACGGACCAACCGTTACATCCAGAGCTCCTTCAGTAAGACCGTTCAAACGAATCGCTTCTTTCACAACCGTCGCTGTTTGCTCAGATACTTCGAACGCATCCGCACCTTTATGCTGGTTGAAACGGCTTAATTCGGAATCTTCACGGTAAGTCGACATCTGGTCGTTTACTTCTTCAAGTAGACGATCGATCTCTGTATGAACTTCATTAGACTCAGGAAATTCATCACCATTGATGTATTTAATATTGTAACTCGTGCCCATCGTTGGGCCACTCAAATGCACTTGCTCTCTTGACTGCTCACAGCCCGCAAGAAAAATCAAAGAAGTTAATGCAACAAGCCAAATTCTCACTTGCTTACTCCTGTCTAATGTTGAGGATTTATATAAGGAAAAATAAGAGTAAAAAATAGGTATTTTGAATGCCTTACTCTTTCTTATATAAGCCAGTATGTTGTCAAAAGCTGTCTTAGAAAAACAAATGGCTGACTCGTAGGAGTCAGCCATAATATCAATCACTTAAGTGGATTAACCACCGAAGTCATCTAGTAGGATGTTTTCATCTTCTACACCAAGATCTTTCAGCATGCCGATAACAGCAGCGTTCATCATCGGTGGACCACACATGTAGTACTCACAATCTTCAGGAGCTTCGTGATCCTTCAGGTAGTTTTCGTACAGTACGTTGTGGATGAAACCAGTGTAACCGTCCCAGTTGTCCTCTGGTTGAGGATCAGACAGTGCACAGTGCCACACGAAGTTTTCGTTTGCAGCCGCTAGGCCATCGAAATCTTCAATGTAGAACATCTCACGCTTAGAACGCGCGCCATACCAGTAAGACATCTTACGAGTAGACTTAAGACGCTTAAGTTGGTCGAAGATATGAGAACGCATAGGCGCCATACCTGCACCACCACCGATGAATACCATTTCATTGTCTGTGTCTTTAGCAAAGAACTCACCAAATGGACCAGAAATAGTACATTTGTCGCCTTCTTTAAGAGACCAGATGTATGAAGACATCACACCAGGAGCAACATCAGGGTTGTTTGGCGGCGGAGTCGCGATACGAACGTTCAACTTGATGATACCTTTCTCTTCTGGGTATGAAGCCATTGAGTAAGCACGGATTGAATGTTCTTTAACGATAGACTCGTAACGGAATAGGTTGAACTTATCCCAGTCACCACGGTATTCCTCAGGAATATCGTAATCTGCGTATTTCACGTGATGTGGTTCAGCTTCAATCTGAATGTAACCACCCGCGCGGAACGGAACTTCTTCACCTTCAGGGATCGCTAGAGCAAGTTCTTTGATGAAAGTAGCTTCGTTGTTATTCGAGATAACAGTACATTCCCACTTTTTAACACCAAAGATATCTTCGTCTAGTTCAATCTCCATGTCAGTTTTCATAGCAACTTGACATGCAAGACGTTCGCCTTCGCGAGCTTCACCTTTTGTGATGTGATCAAGTTCAGTTGGAAGGATGTCGCCACCACCAGACTTAACTTTTACACGACACTGACCACAAGAGCCACCGCCACCACAAGCAGAAGATACGAAGATACCAGCGCCAGCCAGGGCACCAAGTAGCTTGCTACCAGGTTGAGTAACGATCGCCTTTTCAGGGTCGCCGTTTACTGAAATAGTGATGTCACCTGATGGTACTAACTTAGACTTAGCGAAAAGAATCACTAGTACTAGAGCCAGTACAATAATGGTAAACATCGCTACGCCAAGAATAATACTAAACATTTGTTATTCCTTATTACTGGGTGCTTACCCTACAGTTGAACACCAGAGAAAGACATAAAGCCTAACGCCATCAGACCAACAGTAATGAACGTGATACCAAGGCCACGAAGACCTGGAGGTACGTCAGAGTACTTCATCTTCTCACGGATACCCGCAAGAGCAACGATAGCTAACATCCAACCCACACCAGAACCGAAGCCGTAAACAACAGATTCAGCAAAGTTGTAGTCACGAGTTACCATGAAAGATACACCACCAAAGATTGCACAGTTAACTGTGATCAGTGGAAGGAAGATACCTAGTGCGTTGTACAAAGGTGGGAAGAAACGGTCTAGAACCATCTCTAGGATTTGTACAAGTGCCGCGATAACACCGATGAATGCGATGAAGTTAAGGAAACTTAAATCGACACCTTCAACAAGCGCGTTTTCTTTCAGGATGTGTGTGTAAACAAGGTTGTTTACAGGAACAGCGATTGTAAGTACTACAACTACCGCAACACCAAGACCAAAAGAAGTTTTAACTTTCTTAGATACCGCTAGGAATGTACACATACCTAGGAAGAACGAAAGCGCCATGTTTTCGATGAAAATCGATTTAACTAGCAGACTAATATAATGTTCCATGACTACCTTACCCCTTCGCTTCTACTTGTTCTGGTTTGAACACACGAATTGCCCAAATCAAGAAACCAATTAGGAAGAATGCAGAAGGTGCTAGAAGCATCAAGCCGTTTGGCTGATACCAACCACCGTTGCTCACTAGAGGTAGTACTTCCATACCAAATAGTTTGCCAGAGCCTAGAAGCTCACGGAAGAAACCAACAGTGATAAGAACGAAACCGTAACCAAGACCGTTACCAAGACCATCGATTAGAGATGGGATTGGCGCAGACTTCATTGCGAATGCTTCAGCACGACCCATTACAATACAGTTAGTAATGATTAGGCCTACGAATACAGATAGCTGCTTAGAGATATCGTATAGGTATGCTTTAAGCACTTGGTCTACCACGATTACTAGTGATGCGATAATTGCCATCTGAACGATGATACGCACACTGTTAGGAATGTGGTTACGGATCAAAGAAACGAAGAAGTTAGACAGAGCAGTAACGAACATTACCGCGATAGTCATAACAAATGCTGTTTCTAGCTTAGTGGTTACCGCAAGAGCAGAACACACACCAAGAACCTGTAGCGCAATTGGGTTGTTGTCCAACACCGGCGCTAAGATGCTCTTTTTAATTTCTTTTGCACTAGACATTAGTTCAGACCTCCGTCACGAACTTTTGCTAGGAACGGACCAAAGCCCATATCACCTAACCAGAAGTCAAATGTATGTTGAACACCAACGCTAGTCAGTGTTGCACCAGAAAGGCCATCTACACCGTGCTCAGAACCTTGAGGAGCGCCACCTTTAACAACCTGAATAGCAGGTTTGTGGTTTTCGTCGAATAATTTCTTACCAACGAATTGAGCACGCCAAGTTGGGTTCTCAACTTCACCACCAAGTCCAGGAGTTTCACCTTGCTCGTAGTAAGTGATACCAGAAACTGTGTTGCCATCGGTTTCTACCGCAACGAATGCGTACATCATTGACCATAGACCGTTACCGTGAACAGGGATGATAACTTTAGAAGTTTCAGCGCCATCTTTCACTAGGTATACAGTACCCGTATTAGCACGACGAATGATCTTAGCGATGTCATCTTCAGCTGAAAGCTTGATTGACTGAGCTGGATCTTTTGCCGCTTTACGTTGGTCGTATGCAGCAGCGTCGCCGTCAACGAAATCGCCAGTAGCGAAATCAACTAGACGAGGTTCAATGTTCTCTGCGTACAGTGCTGGAATATTACCCGCAAGTTCAATGCCCGCAACTTCAAGGATCTTAGTTTGCTGATCCAGAACTGCGTTAGCTTGTTGCTTAGGTTTAAGAACAACTGCAGCTGTTGAAACGATGATTGAGCACACTAAGCTCAATGCGATAACAACAAACAGCGTCTTTTTAATGCTATCGTTATTACTTGCCATAGCGCGCTAGTCTCCGCTTAATGTTCTTCTCGATTACAACGTGGTCAAACAGAGGAGCAAATAGGTTTGCGAATAGGATCGCAAGCATCATGCCTTCTGGGTATGCAGGGTTAACTACACGAATCATTACACACATTGCGCCGATTAGGATGCCGTACCACCACTTACCACCATTGGTAAATGACGCTGATACAGGGTCTGTTGCCATGAAGAACATACCAAATGCGAAGCCACCTAGAACTAGGTGCCAGTGCCAAGGCATGCTGAACATTGCGTTAGTGTCAGAACCGATCACATTAAACAATGTTGATACAGCAATCATACCGATCATAACACCAGCAATGATGCGCCATGAAGCAATGCCCATGTATACGATCATTGCAGCACCGATCATAAGTGCAAGCGTTGATACTTCACCGATAGAACCTGGAATGTTACCAATGAATGCGTCCATCCAAGTGATCGTCTCACCAGATACCGTGTTCATTAGAGCGCTACCACCGCCTTGAGCCCATTGGCTAAGCGCTGTTGCACCAGAGAAACCATCAGCTGCAGTCCAAACTACGTCACCAGAAATCTGAGCAGGGTATGCAAAGAATAGGAACGCACGGCCAGCAAGTGCAGGGTTTAGGAAGTTACGACCCGTACCACCAAAAATCTCTTTAGCAACAACAACACCGAAGGTAATACCTAGTGCAGCTTGCCATAGAGGAAGTGTTGGCGGAACAATAAGCGCGAACAAGATAGAAGTAACAAAGAAACCTTCGTTAACTTCGTGCTTACGCACCATACAGAACAGTACTTCCCAGAAACCACCAACGATAAAGACCGTCGCGTAGATAGGTAAGAAGTAAGTCGCACCCAAGAGCATCTTACTGCCCCAACCTGCATCGGCTCCTAAGGAGGCTCCAAGCATTTCGGTTAGCCAGTAGTGCCAGTTACCATCAATGATAGAAACTAGTTCTGCACCTGAATACATGTGGTTTAGTGCTGCAATAGCTTGACCACCTGCGTTGTACATACCCCAGAACATTGCTGGGAATACCGCAAGCCAAACCATGATCATGATACGTTTTAAGTCAACGCTATCACGGACATGCGAGCTTTTCTTTGTAACTGTACCTGGTGTGTAGAAAAGTGTTGCTGCAGCTTCGTAAAGCGCAAACCACGTTTCGTGTTTACCACCTGGTTCAAAATGATGCTCGATGTCTTCAATAAACTTTTTAAGGCCCATGAAAATTACCCTTCCTTCACAATTGTATCTAGGCATTCACGAAGTAACTGACCGTACTCGTACTTACCAGGACATACAAAGGTACACAGTGCTAAATCTTCTTCATCTAGCTCTAGCGCACCAAGTGCTTGTGCACTATCAACGTCGCCAGCACATAGATCGCGAAGCAGCAAAGTAGGCTCCATATCTAATGGCATTACTTTCTCGTAGTTACCAATTGGAACCATAGAGCGATCACTACCGTTTGTTGTCGTTGTCATGTTGAACAACTGACCTTTAAACACGTGACCAAGGAATGAACGAGTAACAGAGAACTTGTTCTTACCAGGCATAGCCCAGCCAAATAGCTCTTTATCACGACCTTCACGAAGAACCGAAACCTGTTGATGGTAACGGCCAAGGTAAGCATGTGGACCTGAAGCGTGAACACCAGATAATACTGAACCTGAGATCAGGCGAACTTCACCTGGCATCAACTCGCTGTCCGTCAACTCTTCAAGGCTAGCACCAATTTGAGTACGAACTAGGCGTGGGTTATTAACTACTGGACCAGCCAGAGAAACAACACGCTCAGAGTAAATCTCACCAGTAAGGAACAACTTACCGAATGCGATAACGTCTTGGTAGTTAATGCTCCACGCTACATTTTGTGCATTTACCGGGTATAGGTAATGCATATGCGTGCCTGCAAGACCTGCAGGGTGTGGGCCATCAAAAACATGTTCTTCAACGTTAGACTGAGCTGAACGAGGTAAGCTAGTACCTTTTTTACAAACGTACACTTTACCGTTAGTCAGAGTTGAAAGAAGATCTAAACCAGCAACGAAAGCATCAGACTGCTCGTTAATGATTAATTCTGGCTCAGCTGCTAGCGGATTAGTATCCATAGCAGTAACGAAAATAGCCTGAGTTTCAGAATCAACTGCTGGAACCTTGCTGAACGGACGAGTTCGCAAAGCGGTCCATGCGCCAGACTCAACTAACTGAGCTTTAACCGTTTCACGGTCAAGACTTGCTAGTTGGTTAGCTTCATAGCTATTGAACGTAATTTGCTCATTGCCTGCTACTTCAATCACTACTGATTGAAGAACACGCTTAGCACCACGGTTCACTTCAATAACTTTACCGCTTGCTGGAGAAGTAAATACAACACCTGGGTTCTTTTTATCTGCAAAAAGAACTTGGCCTTTCTTCACTTCATCACCAACGCGAGCATGCATCGTAGGACGCATACCAACGTACTCTTCGCCAAGCAAGGCGACTTTAGTGATGGACTTACCATCATTAATCACCTGGGATGGAGTTCCTGCGATAGGAAGATCCAAACCCTTCTTTATTGTAATCATACGCACTTGCACTACTTTATCGGGAAAAAGATTCTTTTAATTGCGTAAATTCAGGACGTTTTAAAATCGCCCTTAGACACGACATTACAGTGTCCGGTTTTGGTAAATTTGAGATACCAAAATCGCAACATTACATTAATAAATTCACCACAAAGATTATGTGAGATTTATCAGGTGCCGTATTCTAGCATTTTTTGACAACTTGATGCCATGACCAATAACTTGAATACGGCCTATATTTGGTGAGATTTGAAGCATATGGACTCTAAAATATGTATAAATTTGACGAGCCGCACAGATAAAATGGCTTTTGAAACGTGTTTTAAACAAGAGATTAATACTCTGTCACAAACTATTATTTTACGAGTTATGTTGAAACACTGTTAATAAAAACATTACTCATTGTAGGTATTTTTAGTCGTTCAAATTGCCATCAGCTTGAGTGATATAACAACGAAAAACACATAGGTTTGGCGACAAAAAAGGCGGCATCACCACCTTTTGTCAATATGCTCGCTGTGTTATTTGCCACCACCCATACACATAGGGCTGTCTGGCACGTTATCGAGCTGCTTCATCCATTCATCTTTTGTATAAGTGTGAATGGACAGTGCGTGAATATTATTCGCTAGCTCTTCTGAAAGAGCTTTATTTACCGCTCGATGACGAGCAATAAGACGCAATCCTTCAAACACATCACTGACAACAATCACTTTAAAATGACTCTCAGAACCGGCCGGAACATTGTGCATATAGCTCTCATTAACCACGTTTAAATGACTTGGTGAAAACTCATTGTGCAATTTTGTTTCGATAACTTCTTGGATCATTGTGATTCCTTAATAACGTATTGGCATTATCCGTGGGATGAGTATAAACCCTAAGCGGTCGACTGTCTGAGTATTTGATAGCGAATGGCGTAGGTTTGGTTGAGTTTTTTCTATCTTGTTCAGCCTGCATTTGAGACAATATCTTTGTTATTTCTAACATAAGTATCTCAAGCAATGAAAACCGAACTTACCCTTCACGATAGAACTTTAACCTTACATCGTTTCCCGAAACGTTCAAATGAAACCCTTCAAGCTTGGGATGCGGGCGACGAATACCTGATCAGTCATGTTGAAGAGATGAACCTCGAACCTGGCAAACACATCCTGATCATGAACGACAGCTTCGGTGCCCTATCCGCTTGGTTCTCGAAAGATCATGATGTCACCATGATGAGCGACTCATTTATCTCTCATCGCGGTGCCCTGAAAAACTTGCAGCGCAATCAAAGTAACCGAGTGAACTTCTTGAACACGATGGATGATATCCCACACGGTATCGACCTTGTGATCATGCAGCTGCCAAAAACAAATCGTCACCTAATCTGGCAACTGAGCCAGCTACGCCAAGCATTGCCTGAAGGCTGCCAAGTGATCGGCGTCAACAAGGTAAAAGAGATTCACACCTCTACGCTTAACCTGTTCGAAAAATACCTAGGCGAAACCAAAACATCACTAGCGAAGAAAAAACACCGCTTAGTCTTCTCATCTCCAAACTGCCAGCCAATTCAAACGGTAGAGCCTTTTGTTGAATGGGATGTAGACGGTGAAGATATCCGCCTGAAAAATTTACCAAATGTTTACTCAGGGGAAGCACTCGATCAAGGCGCTCGCTATATGCTAGAGCACATCCCTCAAGATCCTGAGCTACGTCATATCATCGATCTTGGTTGTGGCAACGGTGTATTGAGTGTAAAAGCAGGGCAATTGAACCCACAAGCCCGTATCACCTGTGTGGATGAAAGCTTTATGGCGGTGGAATCGGCGCGCCAAAACGTCAAAGATAACCTTGGTGAAGAAGGCAACTTCCAGTTCATCGCCAACAACTGTTTAGATGGCTTCAAGAAAAACAGCACCTACTTAGTGATGTGTAATCCTCCATTCCATCAGCAACAAGCGATTACGGATCACATTGCGTGGCAAATGTTCTGTGATGCAAAGCATGTTCTAAGCAATGGAGGCAAATTAATTGTTATTGGCAACCGACACCTCGGATACGATGTCAAACTAGCAAGACTATTTGGTGAAGCTAACGTTGAAACGCTTGAACTAAACCAAAAATTTGAGATATTACAAGCAACAAGAGAACCTGCGAATTTTAATAAATAAGCAGAAACGACTTCACAAGAATTTAAGATACCGAGCTTCTGGTGTGAATTTAGAAAGGATAAAGGAATGAAAAAACTGATTTTGGCTGCTTCTATTATGGCTTTGACAGCATGTTCAGCCCCTCAGCAAGAACAGATCAATGTAATGCCAGAAGCTTCACTAAGCTCAAGCAACCTTGTACAAGGCAAAACATACACACTAACCAGTAAAGATGTTCGTGCCGCTCAATATGTTGCATTGGTTGATAGTGGCCGTTCAAACATTCAGCCAATTCACGCTAAGCAAAACATGCGTATCTCTCTAGAAAATGCTGTTGCACAGCAGTTAGAGTCTCAAGGTTTTCGTGCGAGCGTAAACAGTGAAAACTCGATTGTTTTAGAGATTCAAGAAGCACTCGTTACCGTAGAGCACACCATTATGGAAAACAAAATGGACGGTAAAGTAACGCTTGAAGTTACCGCTGAAACGCCTGAAGGCAAACTAGTTAAAACATTCAACGGCACTGCAACACGCACTGGTGCATTGAGTGCATCTAACGACGACATCTCTATGGTTCTTAATGACGTGATCAACTTGGTTCTTACTGAGATCGCTAACGACCAAGAGCTACAAACTTACATGAAGGAACGTTTCTAATGGGTCGTATTTTATCTTCTATCGCATTAATGCTAGTGAGCGTAAGCGTTTGGGCTGGTCCTAAAGTAAACGTGGAAACAACATTAGGCGACTTCACTATTGAGCTTAACCAAGAACAAGCACCGGTTAGCGCGGAGAACTTCCTAAAATACGTGGCAGACGGCAGCTACGAAGGCACTATCTTCCACCGTGTTATTCCTGGCTTTATGGCTCAAGGTGGCGGCTTCGATCAAGAGATGAATCAACAAGCAACTTACGCTCCTATCAAGAATGAAGGCAGCAATGGCTTGAAGAACGATACAGCAACAATCGCGATGGCTCGTACTAATGCGCCAGATTCTGCAACTCGTCAGTTCTTCATTAACTTCTCTGATAATGACTTCTTGAACGCAAAAGGTAGCAACCCAGGCTACGCTGTATTCGGCAAAGTAACTGAAGGTTTTGATGTTGTTCAAAAGATGGCAACGATTCCAACCAAGCGAATGGGCCGCATGTCAGACATACCAGTTGACCCAATCGTCATCACTAAAGTGACCCTTCTTAAGTAATCCAATCTAACGCCCTTATTTCTTAAGGGCGTTTTTCTACACAAGGACGCCCTATGTCATCAGGCACTCCCTCTCTTTCTTGGATGCAGACTTTCCGCAGCTACCTAGATAAACGCCTACTTTGGGTGTTTATGCTCGGCTGTTCGAGTGGCTTCCCATGGGTTCTTATTGGATCCAATATGTCTGGTTGGCTAAAAGATGCAGGTTTAACGCGTGCTGCCATCGGCTACTTTGGCAGTGTGTTTGCCGTGTATGCGATTAACTTTCTATGGGCACCATTGGTAGACCGAGTAAAACTGCCGGTGCTTCACGCAATACTCGGCCAGCGACGCAGTTGGATCTTTTTCTGCCAATCCATTGTTTTAATCGGTACCTTATTCATCGCAGGCGTCAATCCCGCAGAGAACTTGGCGTTTACTTCAATGTTGGCGCTCGCTATTGCCATTGCCTCAGCCACGCAAGACATCGCGATTGATGCATTTCGTATTGATACCTTCCCAAAATCCGAAGCATCAAAACTGCCGCAAGCTTCTGCAATGGCCGTAATTGGTTGGTGGACGGGGTATTCTCTACCAGGCTACCTTGCCTTTATTAACGCAGACTCAATCGGTTGGAATGGCGTGTATTACGGAATGGCAGGCGTCGTTGTCGTACTAATGCTGTTTACTCTTTTTGTCGGAGAGCCAAATACACAACGCGAAGCCCTGCAAGAACAGGCTCAGCAACGCCACAATAAGGTTGTCGGTTCGAAAGTCGTGGCTTGGTTCAGTGTTACCGTGTTAGAACCGTTTTATGACTTCTTCAAACGAAACGGAGTTCAAGTTGCCATCACCCTACTGCTGTTCGTATTCCTATTTAAGATAGGTGAAGCCTTCCTAGGTCGCATGTCGATCACCTTCTATAAAGAGATAGGTTTCAGTAATGAACAGATCGGTCATTACTCCAAGTTAATTGGCTGGGGCGCGACGATATTCTTCACTTTGGTAGGCAGCGTCTTCAATGTAAAATTCGGCATTGTACGCGGACTGATGATTGGCGGTGTTGCCATGGCAGCCAGTAATCTAATGTTTGCATGGATCGCTCAAGCAAGCCCAAGTGAAACACTGTTCTTGGCAACGATTATTGTCGATAACTTCACGACCGCCTTTTCAACAGTAGCTTTTGTCTCTTTCTTAACGTTATTAACTGGGCAGGCCTTTTCTGCAACCCAATATGCATTACTCGCATCCTTGGGTAACTTCGGTCGAACAACACTGGCTTCATTTAGTGGTGAATTGGTCGATTACCTCAATGATTGGTCAACCTTCTTTATACTGACCGCACTTATGGTGATTCCAAGTTTGATCATGCTCTACTCGTTACGCCACTTTTTCACGGATTTATTAGAGAAAGCCAAAACTAACCAAGAATAGAGTCAAAGAAAACAAATAAGAAGAGGGTAGCATTGATCTACCCTCTTCTACGTTCTGTCTTCAGATCTAGTCTGTTGTTTCACTGACAATTAGGTTAAAACCCGTACCCATCGAATCATCAATCGCCACGACTTGATACACCACACCATCAGCTAAGGTTGCGGGCGCAGAGTCGATAGCCACAACTGAAGGCTGACCCGCTACAGTAATCGTCACAAAGTAAGACCCCGCCGCAACATAAATGCCATTCGCATAATCTCTGAATTTCACATCACTTAGCGCCGGAGTGCTACCAGAGATCCCCGCGTTTTCTGTTAAGTAGATATCCACCGATGCCGCAATTGGGTTAGCAGCGGCGTGGGTAATGTTTAACACCGCACTGGTCGCAACCGGACGACGGTTTTCAGGAACTACCAAAGGCTCTAGATTCAGCGGTGTTACGGTCCCTACCGCATAAATGCTGTAATCCATACCGGCAAATACAGCTAGACCATCGACATCGATAAATGTTGGAGACGTTGTTCCCGTTTCGTAAATATCAATGTCATAACTATCTGCTGCTAAATCTAAGAAGCCACGAATCTCTTTAAACAATAAGCCATCAAGAGGTGCAAATTTAGCCGCGTTAACGTAAACATCGACGTCAGGTGCTCCATCAACTAAATGCCCTACTCTTACTTCTGCGGTTTCAGCCATGTCGTAGATTAACGAAGATCCACTACCGTCCATAACCATTAACTTCACAGGTGAGGCGCTATTCGAATCAGCTCTCGGCACAGCGGCAATCGTCAATTCGCTGCCTGCGGGTAAAGTAATCTCCCCTGAGTCGAATGCGATAGCGTTACCGCTGACCGTTTCCAGTCTCACACGGTATTGCCCTGCAGGGATATTAAGAACATCGGTGAAATCTTTGTATGCTAGGGTCCCCAGTGGTGCACCTAGTGGATCAGTCGGTCCTGTCACATACAGGTTTACATCGCCAACACCCGTCGCAGCATGAACCACTTGTACGTCTAGGGTAGAACTCGTTGCGGTCCCTTCAGCAGGACGAGTCACTACTAAGGCCTCCACAGGGTTGTTCGAACCATCAGCGTCACCAACGACCATCACGGTGTAATCTAATTCACCGCTTAAATCGAATTGGCTTGGAGAAATAACAGTAGCAACAGCGTCACCTGGGAGTTGAACATCGACTTGAAGAGTTGTCTGTCCTTGATCTACTGAGGCATATCCGGATGCTTGAGCATAATCGACACCGCTCCAACGAGCCTGACTATTTACTAACACATTAGCCAACGGAGCATCTGGCGATGCATGTACAGCTTGAAGTTGAGTTGTTGGTTCGTCGTCATCATCACACCCAACAATGAACAGGGCTGATATCGCTACCGCGAGTATTGGTGAATATTTCATCGGTCTTCTCTCCAAAAAAGTTAGACCAGTTCGTCACACAAATGATTAGTCCAATAACTAACCTTTAAAAATTGTCTCAAAATCTAGTGCAGTGAACTGTCTTTAATTCTCCGTGATTCAAAAAGTAGCTAGGTTCAAGGTCCTAGTCACTTATCACATGAGTTGTTCATCAATTGATTCCAACATCATTACGCAGTTGGTCAAAAATAGATCAAAGACAAGATTGAAAGGAGGTTTGAATGAGTCATTTTTAAAGAGAAAACGCTTAGAAATGAATACTGTTGATTTTGATATGCATGTCACTCTAATTAGTAGAATCGTTTGCTTAGCACAGTATTTCACCTATTTATCCACAAAATAATCGAGTTTCACAAAATCAATAGAATTAGAGGTGCATCAAGATGCATTGCCACATTAAAGTTCCATCATTTAGATCATTAGTGTGATCAGCTTCACCTTAATAATTGTAATTTTCACTCCGTCTCACTTTTATTTGAGAACAAAATCGCTATTATGCTCGGCATTCGGACATCATAAACACGCACGGATTAGCGGGTTACTTATTTCAAACATAGAGAGTTCCATTATGCGTAAATCACTTTTAACTCTTGGCCTACTTGCAGCAGCATCTGCTCCAGTAATGGCGGCTGATTATTCTGACGGCGACATCCATAAGAACGATTACAAATGGATGCAATTCAACCTTATGGCTGCAATTGACGAACTTCCAGGTGAGTCTTCACATGATTACCTAGAGATGGAATTCGGTGGCCGCTCGGGAATCTTCGACCTTTATGGCTATGTTGACGTATTCAACCTAACGTCTGATCCAGGCAGCGATAAAGCTGGTGCTGAAAAGATGTTCATGAAGTTCGCTCCTCGTATGTCTCTAGACGGACTTACAGGTAAAGATCTTTCTTTCGGTCCAGTTCAAGAGCTTTACGTATCTACACTTATGGAATGGGGTGGTAACTCTGGCGTTAACACTCAAAAAGTTGGTTTAGGTTCTGACGTAATGGTTCCGTGGTTAGGCAAAATTGGCCTAAACCTTTACGGTACATACGATTCAAACAACAAAGATTGGAACGGTTACCAAGTTTCTGCAAACTGGTTTAAACCTTTCTACTTCTTCGAGAACGGTTCATTCGTCTCTTACCAAGGTTACATCGATTACCAATTTGGTCTGGAAGACAAGTACTCTTCTGCAAGTAACGGTGGTGCAATGTACAATGGTATCTACTGGCACTCAGATCGTTTTGCTGTTGGTTACGGCCTAAAAGGTTACAAAGACATCTACGGTATTAAAGATACTGATGGATTCAAATCAACAGGCTTCGGTCACTACGTTGCAGTAACTTACAAGTTCTAATCGAACTTCTAAGAAAGTTTCCTAAATGGCACCCTCGGGTGCCATTTTTTATTGCTTTCATTTAATGCCTCGCTATCCTTGCAGCATCACTTTCTTATCTCGGTATTGCTGTGAACATCACTATTGTTGGGCCAGGGGCCATCGGCTCTTTATGGGCAATAAAACTGCTTCAAGCTGGTCATAATGTGTCTTTGTGGAGTCGTTCCACAGATAACTCAATTGACTTATCACTTGATGGACAAGCTTCCCTTTCCTTCAGTAACAACAATATCGAAAAGCTATCAGCGAGTGACTTGGTTATTTTCACGGTCAAAGCTTGGCAAGTAGCAGAAGCCACGACTCCGCTCCTCCAACATCTCGACCCAGACACCATTCTCATGTTCATGCACAATGGAATGGGCGCGGTCGATAATATTGCTACTCAAGTCGATGGTTACCCCGTTGTATTGGCGACCACGACTCAAGCCGCATTCAAACCCAGCCGTAATCATGTATCTCATACAGGGTTAGGCCACACCCAATTGGGTGCTTTTAACCAAGTCGGTCAGCAATGCACGTTTTTAGTTGATGTCCTCAACCATGCCCTGCCAGAGGTAAGCTGGAACCCTGAAATAAAAACTGCGCTTTGGACTAAGCTCGCGATTAACTGTGCCATAAATCCACTCACTGGGCTCAAGCAGATTAAGAATGGCGAACTTGCTGATCACCAATTTGAGGGGGTGTTGCGTTCGATAGTTCAAGAACTGACAGAAGTGATGCAAGCAGAAGGGATCGCCTGTTCATTCGATGAATTAGCAGCAAGCGTCAAACGCGTCATCCTAGCGACGGCAGAGAACTACTCTTCAATGCAGCAAGATATGTTTTATCAGCGTAAGACAGAGATCGACTTCATCACTGGACACCTAATAAAAACAGCGCTTAAACATCAGATAGAAGTTCCTGTTAACCAAAAGCTGTTCAATCAGGTCAAAGAGCAAGAAAATAGCTGGAATCATCAAGATTAGTCAGCAACGGTCAACAAGTCGCGATAAAATAACAATACCGCTAAGCATAACGCTGGCACCAATTTCCAAGATTTTAGGTAAGAATAGATGCTTGATATCAATCACATCCGAGAGCAGTTTCCTGCGCTATCACAAACCATCAATCAACAACCATTGATTTACTTAGACAGCGCGGCAACGACACAAAAACCTCAGGTAGTTATTGATGCCATTAGCCAATATTACTCCAAACAAAATGCCAATGTTCACCGTGGTAGCCATAGCTTAACAGCGAACGCGACCAGTCAGTTTGAAGCTGCCAGAGATAAGGTCGCTCAGTTTATCGGTGCAAGCTCTTCAAAAGAGATCATCTGGACTCGCGGTGCAACCGAAGCGCTCAACCTAATTGCTCAAACGTATGCAAGAAGTACCCTTCAGCCTGGCGATGAGATCTTAGTGAGTGAAATGGAGCATCACGCTAACATAGTTCCTTGGCAAATTGTGGCAGAACAAACCGGGGCTAAAGTCGTTAAAGTACCGATGACACCGGATTGCGAATTTGACCTAGTCGCGTTTGATACGCTTTTAAATGAACGAACCAAGATTGTTGCATTAGCTCAGGTAACCAACGTAACGGGTTCTCGTCAGCCAATTGAAGCTGTCATAGAAAAAGCACACAAGATGAATGCGATTGTTGTGGTCGATGGCGCGCAAGGCATCGTCCATGAGCCTATTGATGTTGCAGCTTTAGGTGCGGATTTCTACGTATTCTCTGGACACAAGCTCTATGCCCCTGCGGGCATCGGTGTGCTTTACGGCAAGCTTGAATTGTTAGAAGCGATGCCACCTTGGCATGGTGGTGGCAAAATGGTCGAGCGCGTCTCTTTCTCTGGCACTACTTTTTCAGAACTGCCAGGCAAATTCGAAGCGGGCACGCCAAATGTGGCAGGAGCCATAGCACTAAGCACCGCAATAGAATGGTTAAGTGGTTTTGTACAACAAGATGTCGAAAATCATATCCACCAACTACAACACGAGACTTATCTTGCTCTCAGTAAACTGGATGACATTCAGATTTTAGGGTATCAACCTAACGCAAGTGTGATTACTTTTGTGATGGATGGTGTTCACCATCAAGATATAGCGACACTGTTGGATCAGCAAGGGATCGCGGTACGTGCAGGGCATCATTGTGCTCACCCATTGATGGATGCGCTTAATGTAAAAGGAACGGTTCGAATTTCATTTGGTATTTACAACAACATGGATGACGTTGATAAGCTTATCGTTGCGATAGAAAAAGCTGTTGATATGCTGTAGCGAGATTATTTAGGGTTGGCGTTTAGCGTCAACCCTTTTCGTTTCTGTGTATCTAAGAGATATTAAGCACTTAGCTCTTGGATTTGAGCAACGATCGCTTTTAATCCGTTCCCGCGAGATGGGCTAAGGTGGGTAATTAGACCGATTTGTTCAAAGTAACCATCAATATCGAACGCTTGAACCTGCTCTGATGTTTTTCCATCATACGCAGCCATCACTAATGCAATCAGACCGCGAACGATACGCGCATCAGAATCAGCACAAAAGTGCCAAACACCGTCGATATTTTGAGAAACCACCCACACTTGGCTTTCACAGCCAGAGACAATCACCTGCTCACTTTTCAGTTCATCAGGCATCGTTGGCAGTTTCTTACCCCATTGAATCACTTGGCGATAACGGTCTTCCCAGCCGCTGAATGTCTGCATCTTCGCGACGATATCATCACTGGTAATTTCAGTGCCGAATGGAGAGCTTGGGAATGTGGTCATTTTAATATCCAGTCGATTGTTAATTGAGTAAAAGACGTTACTTAGCGTGCTTTTGAATCAGCTTTTCAACGATACGCGAAACAGCTACAAAACCAAACGTCGCCGTTACAACTGTTGCCGCACCAAAACCCGTCGCACAATCCATACGTTTTGGACCTTCTGCTGTCGCTTTCGCAGCACAGACACTGCCGTCAGCTTGAGGGTATTTCAGCTGTTCAGTTGAGAACACACAATCGATACCAAACTTACGTGCTGGATTCTTAGGGAAATTATGATGACGACGAAGGGTATCTTTTAGCTTCTTCGCGAGCGGATCTTGAATCGTCTTCGTCAGATCAGCCACTTTGATTTGAGTCGGATCGATTTGACCACCCGCACCACCAGTGGTGATCACCTTAATTTTGTTGCTACGACAATATGCCAACAGTGAAGCCTTAGCTTTCATGCTGTCAATCGCATCTAATACAAAGTCGAACTCTTTCGACAGGTATTCAGCCTGATTGTCTGGGCCGATGAAGTCGTCAATCAGGTTAACTTTACACTCAGGGTTAATCAGCTTAACGCGCTCTGCCATCACTTCAATTTTGCTTTTACCAACGGTACCCGACATTGCGTGGATCTGACGGTTGATGTTGGTCACACACACATCATCCATATCGATCAAAGTCAGCTCACCTAAACCAGTACGAGCAAGCGCTTCAACCGCCCATGAACCTACACCGCCAATACCGATCACACACACGTGTGCTGCTCTAAGTATGTCGACTTCACTATTGCCATATAGGCGACGGGTGCCACCAAATCGTTGGTCATAGTTTTCTGAAGCTGGAGTGGTCAATTCACGCATTGTTGCCGCCAATTTATTTCTGAGAAAAAGAAAAGAGTGCGTTTTATACGCACTCTTGAATAAAAAGTCTAGGGGATTAGCGATTCGCTTTCAATGCCCTATTTTATTGTAGCTTACTCAACCTTTTCAGGAGGCAAAGCCCAAGGCGCTTCAGTTGCGCTGCCATCTAAACCGAGCTTCCACACACGACCAAAATGCTTGTAATGGCCCGCTTCTGTACCCGCTCGAGGGCCCATGCCGTGGTAAAGGTCCAAATGGTTTTGCTTAACCGCGCCGCCCGTATCCAAAACCAATAGCAGTCTTAGTTGATGAGCGCCGCTCCAAGTACCATCAGCATTCAGTAGTGGAACCTCAGCAAGAATCGGCGTCCCCATAGGCAAGATAGAGCGATCGCCCGCAACCGCCGCCATCGGTAATAGAGGAATGCCCGCGCTGCCCATTACCGATAGGTCGTCTCTCGCTTCAAAGAAAACGAAAGAAGGGTTTTGCTCAAGCAGCTCTTTCACTACTTCAGGATCGTTTGCCAATACCCACTCTTTGATTGCTTTTAGCGACATTTTTTCGCGTGGAACTAAGCCTCGTTCAATCAGAACACGGCCAATGCTCACATAAGCTTTATTATTCTTACCCGCGTAGGCGAAATACTGCAGCGTGTCATCATCACCGAAGTGCACAAATCCACTGCCCTGCACTTCCATCATAAATGGGTCGATGCGGTTTGCTGAATAACCTAGCTCAAGGCCTTGACCTTCTAATGCGCCGTTGTAAATCTCTTCGCGTGTTGGACACTCTTTGCCACACTCAGGAAGCCCGTAAACAGGGTAACGGTATTCTTCATTCGCTTCGTGGCGCAGCTCCATCACAGGAGAAAAGTAGCCCGTGAACAAAACATTGCCTTGTTTATCACCACCACCTAGTTGAGCGGTTTGAACGCCAAAATTCGCTAGCTCGCTTGGATCTCCACTCAGCATCGCCCACTCATTGAGTTGTTGATAAAGCGGCTCATAGATTTTAGCCATCGAAGGGGATTTAGAAACCACCATCTCAGCTTGTTCTGCAAATGCGGTGTAGTCTCTTGGTTTATTGGATTCAACCTGATCGACCTTATTCAAGGTGCGAGGAAATTCGTCATCAAGGTGTTGCTGAGCAAGATCAGTGGGTTGAGCACAGCCAAATAACAAAGAGGCAGCGACAAGGGGAAGCCATTTTTTAATCACAAGAGTCATCCTAAAAATTCTATGCATCGAGGATGACAAAAACAGTCAGATAACACAATCTTAGATTGTAAGAGTTTACAAGAAGATAACCTATCGGACGGAGTTATCGATATGGCCCTTAAGGCGGAAGATGGGATTGTAGTGACTGTCAGAATCGAGCACCATTTCTGTATTGTCAGAATTGGTCATGCGGAAGCGATAGGTTTTATCACCCGCCTTGTATTCAAAGTAGTTTCCATCAAAGTCAAAGCTCGTCGAAACAACAGACCCACGAACTGACACACCATTAGCATTCAGAACAAACTCATCGGTCGCATAATGTGCAACATCTTGCTCTATCCAAGTGCCGTATATCAGATTGTCGGGCGTCGCCGCATTTTGCACTCGGGAAAGCACATCGCCGAACAAAGAAACCACCGCAAACGAACCCACTAAGGCTAGAACCATTAAACAACGTTCAATGATCTTACGCTTCAACTTAGATTGATTGCGCTGATCAGCTTCGCTGTAGAGACCTTTGGTTATCTCATCGATTTTGTTCTTTGTTGCTGGAGCTTGTTGCATTCGGTGACTACTCATAAGGATGCTATGCGCATTCTACACTGAGACAGTTTATATATTGAAGCCTAGATAAGAATAGTTTGCGCTTTATTCCAAAAAGGTGTTGTTTACATTTGAATTTAAATGCTAAATTGTCGAATAAATAAACAAAATGGACTTGTTCTTTGAAATTAAGAAGTACAGCGCTAGTAAAAGGTTTCAGACAATCAACCCCTTACGTAAATGCTCACCGTGGCAAAACCATGGTCATTATGCTGGGAGGCGAAGCCGTTGCCGACAGGAACTTTGGTAACATTATTAGTGATATAGCCTTGCTCCACAGCCTTGGAGTAAAGATTGTTCTCGTTCACGGGGCAAGACCGCAGATCAACCAATTGCTCGCCAAGCAAGATTGCCATACGCCTTATCACAAGAATATTAGGGTCACTGATGAATATTCTTTGGGCGTCGCTATGCAGGCTGCTGGACAGCTTCAACTTGCCATCACCGCACGCCTCTCAATGAGCTTAAACAACACGCCGATGGCAGGCACTCAACTCAATGTTATGAGTGGTAACTTCATTACGGCTCAACCGCTTGGCGTGGATGACGGTACGGATTATTGCCACAGCGGGCGTATTCGTCGAATCGATATCGAAGGGATCAATCGCACGCTTGACCAAGGTTCAATTGTACTGCTTGGCCCTATTGCCAGCTCCGTGACAGGCGAAAGCTTTAACCTACTTTCTGAAGAGGTCGCTACCCAAGTTGCTATTCGTCTAAAGGCCGACAAGCTGATTGGCTTCTGCTCCGAACAAGGGGTAACAGATGAACGCGGTAACGTGCTCGCCGAACTCTTCCCTAAAGATGCCAAGCAAATTCTAGAACGATTAACGGAATCTCAAAATCCTGCCGAAGACATGAGCACAGGAACACTGCGCTTCTTGAAAGGAGCGATCTCCGCTTGTCGAGCTGGTGTGCCTCGTTGTCATCTAATCAGCTACAAGGTAGATGGCGCATTAATCCAAGAGTTGTTCTCTTTCGATGGTATTGGAACCCAAGTAGTGATGGCGAGCGCCGAGCAAGTAAGACAAGCTCAGATCGACGATATTGGCGGCATCTTTGACCTTATTCGCCCTCTTGAAGAACAAGGCATCTTAGTGCGCCGCTCTCGAGAACAGCTAGAGCAAGAAATCCACCGATTTACCATTATTGAAAAAGACGGGCTGATTATCGGTTGCGCAGCGCTTTACGCATACCCGGAAGATCATATGGCGGAGATGGCGTGCGTGGCTATTCATCCTGATTATCGTGATGGCAACCGCGGGCAAATATTACTGGACTACATGCGTCATCAATCGAAGTCTCGTGATATCGACCAAATTTTCGTTTTAACCACACATAGCCTGCATTGGTTCCGTGAACAAGGGTTTTACGAGATCGGAGTTGATGAGCTACCGATGGAAAAACAGGGGCTGTACAACTATCAACGTAACTCAAAAATCTTAGCGTTAAATGTGTAAATAAAGTTTTGGACTAAAATCTCACTTCAAAGGAAAAATAATTGCAAATGTAATCGTTTTCTATATGAAATTTATTAACTATGCACTTTCACTCACACGTATAATTGTATAGAATTTAGACGCTTTAATAATCTTAACAAATGTTTTTATTGGAATTGCCATCTCGATAGTCATGTCGAACTCATTGAGGTGGTCACTGCACGGATTGCTATACCCGTTGACGGCCAGCACGCTAACATTAGCTCTGCTCGTTAATATAAACAGCAAAAAGAGCAAAAAGAGCAATATTGATATGAGAACCATTGTTTGTAACTCGCTGCAAAGTTTTTGGGATATGGCTGATAACCAATTCTTAGAAGGGCTAGACGTACACTGCGTGTTCCCTGTTAGCGAGAATCTAAAAGAGTTTATTTTGAATTGCCAAGCAAAGTACAAGATAAACCACATATCGTTTACTCGAGCGTTTTTAGGCTCTGATTCCTAATAACGCTCAAAGCAACCAAGGATGGTTGCTTTGTGTTTGTCTAGCCCTAAGTTCAAAACCTTCTCTAGCCGTCCATAACGACTAATTCGTTAAGCGACTGCCTAAACCACTCACTCGCTCTGTTTTCACCTTAATCCCACGCTTCAACACATTTGTATCGCTGAACATCATCAGTCGTTTCTTCGCACGTGTAATACCTGTATAGATAAGCTCCCGCGTTAAAATAGGGCTGAAATCTGGCGGCAAGATCATTAAGGTCAGATCAAATTCACTACCCTGAGATTTGTGTATTGTCATTGCATAAGCCGTTTCATGATCGGGCACTCGGCTTGGTAGCACAGCTTTTACGCTGCCATCGGGCAACTCAAAATAGACCTTCAAACGAGGGGTTAAGTCAGGTTGACTAGAACCCGCCTCAAGCATACAGATACCAATATCACCATTGTACAAACCCAAGCCATGATCATTTCGCGTCACCATAACAGGACGTCCGTGATACCACAGCTCATCATTATGAGGGCTCACCAAACGCCTTGCGGCCAGTGCTCTTTCAATTCTGTGGTTGAGGCCTTTAACACCAAAATCCCCTTCACGAATGGAACACAACAGTCGGCATTGGCTGAACAAATCGAGTACCGATTTCGCTCTCGCTTCTTGAGTTTCTAACTCTTCCAACGGCACATTCATTCTATTGAGGTACGCACCATACTCGTTAACCAAAGTACGCAGCATCAGGTTATAGCTGTCACTCGACAGAGGGTGGTTTTCGATATCGCCAAAACCTTTGGCAAACACTTGGTCTACTTGATTCGCAGAACCATTATTGATTGCTTTTGCCAGCTGACCGATACCGGAGCGCGCATCGAAACGATAACTCTTCTGCAGCATACACAAGCTATCCGCAATCGCAGGCGGATTCACCGCTCCAGCTTTGTCTTGTCTTGGTTTAGCTATCGCATCAAAACCTGTCATCTCTGCAATCAAATTGCCTTGCGCTGTGCTGTACCCTGCAGAGTTGAATGAACAGATATCACCGAGCACAGCACCTGCCTCTACTGAAGCGAGTTGGTCTTTATCACCCAATAAGATGAGCCTTGCGTGCTCAGGAAGTGCATCCACCAGCTTATACATCATCGACAGATCAACCATTGAAGCTTCATCCACTACCAAGATATCAAGGTGGAGTGGATTGCGTCGGTTATGCCTAAACTCAGCACGGTTAGGAATCGCGCCGAGTAATCTGTGTAAGGTGCTCGATTCGGTCGGTATGTTGGCTTTCACTTCAGGCGCTAATGGCAGCTGTTCAATTGCTTTACCGATCGACTCGGTTAAACGCGCCGCCGCTTTACCCGTTGGTGCCACTAGCTTAATCGTTGGTGTTTTACCTTGGCTGAGAGATTGCTCGACCATCGCCGACAGTAATTTGGTTACCGTGGTTGTTTTACCAGTACCCGGCCCACCAGAAATCACCGCAAAACGACGACTCAGCGCCACCGCTGCCGCGACTTTTTGCCAGTTCAAACATGCCGATAACGGCACCAAGTCGTCCAACACATCTAAGTCCGTCACCTGCTTAGCTTGTACAATCGCTTGGTCGATTGATCCCCAATCTAAAGCCTGCTCATTCACAATATCAAGATGGTCACACACCAATTGTTGGCGTAATACCTGAGACGTCTGCTGATTTGCTTCAGCCCTGGCTAAGGCGTTAAACAGAAAATGATAGCTACGTGCAAAAAGCAGATTGAGCGTTTCAGTCA
This sequence comes from Vibrio sp. 1S139, assembly GCF_041439475.1. Taxonomy (NCBI): domain Bacteria; kingdom Pseudomonadati; phylum Pseudomonadota; class Gammaproteobacteria; order Vibrionales; family Vibrionaceae; genus Vibrio; species Vibrio sp. 1S139. Next base: position 14,598 of record NZ_JBGOOD010000024.1, on the reverse strand, counting down.
GCGCTTTTTTCTGCTCAGTATTGAACTCTACCGGCTTACTTAAACGGTTTAAGGTCTCAGCCAACACAACTTCGTAGTTCCAATAACGCTGTAAATAGACACGCTGCCCATCGAACATTAGAGGCTTAACACAATCGTTGGTCGTTCCCACTAAGTTTGATGATTGAAGCACAGCCACCCAATCAATACCCAACAGTTTTTGGTTCAATTGCAGTGCAGTTTCACCGTATAACCCAAGTAACTGAGCAAGATCTGCCGCTAGTTCAGGGCCTGTCGTATGCTGCTGTATAAGCTGAGTACAAATGTGTCCTTTGCCTAATTCATGGCTCACTACCCCCGCGAGAAAGCCGATCTCTTGAGGGTAGCTCGTGGCTTGCTGAGCAAGAAAACGGGCAAATTGATAATCCAACTGACGAATAGAACCCTTATCCGCAAGAAACTGGAGTACATCCATCAGTTGCTCAGGAATAAGTGAAACTGGCTTTGCTGTGTTCGCAGTATCTATGCCGGTATTAGTGGTCGTTGTTGTCATTATAAAAGCCCCATCTGTCCAGTTTCATCGTCATTCAATTGTGCCGAACGTCTGTCTATCACTTTACCGTCAATCAATTGATCCATTTCATCAAGTAAAGCCAGTGTTGGTTTCGCCGAGAAAATACCTTGCTGAGATTGGCCGTCCATTCCTCGTAAGAACAAGTAGTACACGCCACCAAAATGTTGTTCGTAGCTGTAATTGGCAACGCGGCTGCGTAAGAAACGGTGCAACGCCAATGCATAGATTTGATATTGCAAATCATAGCGATGGTCGGCCATCGCCGATTTCAATGCCTCGCCATGGTAGACAGCAACATCATCTCCTAAGTGATTCGATTTCCAGTCGAGTACATAGTATTTACCTTGGTGCTCAAACACCAAATCGATGAAGCCTTTCAACATACCTTGCACGGTTTGGAAACCTAGATCGCCCGCTTTGGCTGACAATGGATCGTGATATTGAATGGTTTGATTCAGTTCAGATGCAGCCAATACTTCGATCGGCAGTAAGAATTCCATCTCAACTAAACGTTGCGTCGAGTCTTTCTCGCTTAGCTTTAAGTTCTTGCCGTCTAATGCGGTGTTCAGCACTGTATCGACCAGTTGCTGAAGCACAGGTAGCCACTCTAATTCATATTGCTCTGATTCTAATAAGTGAGTGATTACTTGCGTGTTATGTTCACTGGTTGCTGGCTCGGTAAATTCAACCTCCTCAAACAAGGTGTGTAAGAAAGTACCTGGGCGAGCACCACGAGGGAACGTAAAGATAGAGCGTTCAGGCTCAATCAACTCAGACTCATCCTGCTCATCAGCCGAGTCAATATCAAAACCAGACACCTCAATGGTCGCGTCATGACTCGCACCGTGACTGCCCTGTTTGACAAGCCCCGAGTAACTGGTGATACGCCAAGCTCGGTCAATTGAAGCCTTAAGTTCACTGGCATGTAAGTCGTCACTCACTTGCTCTGTTTGTACAAACACCTGTTCATGAGCGGTTGGTGTTTCGGCTAACAGCACACTTGAATTTTTGCCTTCAATTGCCGTTAGAGCTTGATGCAATTCGGTAATACCCTGCTCTTGTCCGTTTTGAACCAAGTAGCCCATCGCACTCAAATGCACGCCTGTCGGTTCTTTGGTTGAACGCCCTTTACGCAGTGGCGCTATACCAATAAAACAGCCATAAACCGCACGAGTCAGCGCTACATAAACCAGGCGCAAATCTTCCGCTAGTCGTTCTTTATCGGCTTGCGCTAAGGCACTGTCGCTGCCAGTAATATCGAGTACTGTGGTGTCTGAATCATGGTCGTAGAACTTACCTTCACTCGCTTCACGATAGCTTGCAACGAACGGCAAAAATACTAAGTCATATTCCAAGCCTTTCGATTTATGAATGGTAACGATTTGAACCAAGTTTCTTTCTGATTCAAGGCGTTGAATGTCGTCGTCACTGCCACCTAAACCATTTTGTGCATCTGAGATTGCTTCAGCCAGCCAACGCAACAAGCCATAGTCACTGTCGAGTTCTTGTCTTGCTTGTTGCAACAATTCGCCAATGTGCATTAAATCAGTGAGTGAGCGCTCACCATTTTCTTCTTCCAGTAAGCGTTCCGCGAGATGTCGTTTACTGATCACGCTGCGAAGCATTGGCAACACGCCGCGCTGAAGCCACAACTTACGATATTCTCTAAACTCGTTAACGACGTTTTCCCACACCACTTCATCGTTGTTGAGTTCATCCAATGATGCGGCATCCAGAGCAAACAACTCCGACGCTAAACTGGCGCGTAATGCTCGGTCATTTTCAGGTGTCAGCACCGCCTGCAACAAACGTTGAATATCTTGTGCGACCAAGCTGGTGAACACACTGTCTCGGTTGGATAAATACACGCTCGCAATGCCTTGTTCCGACAACGCGTTCTTAATCAGACGACCTTCACTACCGGTTCGAACCAAAACAGCAATATCACCCGCATTCACGGCATGTTGTTTTTTGCCGTTATCAAAATAGGCTTGTTGATTTTGAGAAGCGGTCAGAATGGTTTGAATTTGACTCGCCGTCGCCTCTGCCATTGCCTTGTGATATTCGCCCTTTGGTAACGGCTTGTCTTCAGCCTCTTGCAGCCAAAAGGTGAGTGCGTGCTGAGTTTCTCCGTTCATTACCCATTGGCGTTTGTCGGCCGATGGACTGGCAGCAACGGGCAAGAATGGAATGTCTTGATCGTAGATAAACGGGCTATCCGAGTTCATAAAAACTTGGTTTACTGCGCTGACCATATCGGCACTTGAACGCCAGTTAGTGCCTAAGGTGTAGTGAGCACTAACTTGGTTTCTCGCCTTGATATAGGTAAAGATATCTGCGCCACGAAAGCCATAAATAGCCTGCTTCGGGTCACCGATCATAAACAAGCCGCACTGCGGATTATCGAGATAGATTCGGCTAAAAATACTGTATTGCAGCGGATCGGTATCTTGGAATTCATCGATCATTGCAACTGGGTAGAGTGTGCGAATTCTTTCCACCAGCAAGGACTGCTCATCGACATCAATCGACGCAGATAACTGAGTCAACAAATCATCAAATGATAACCACTGCTTTTGCTGTTTCGCCTTTGCTAGCATAGTTCGACAATGGGTAATCGCATGTGCCAGCAATGGAGCTTTCAAGTCGGCTGGGTGATTTAAGAAATCTTCAATCGCTTCGAAAACGGCATGCTGAGGTGCGACGCCTTTTGGTGTTTTTTCAATTAACGTTGCTTGTGAGAACTTCTCTAGTTTATCTGGAAACTGGTAATCATGAGTGTCGCTCTGCGCCCATGCTGTCACAGCTTCTAACCATGTCGGCAGAGATTTCTTAGTGTAGCTACGCTTGTTCACATCCGAAGCAGAGATCAAAGCCAAAAAGTCCGCTTCGGATTCACACCACAGCGCTTTAAGTTGCTTCACTTTATCTAGGTTTTGGTTGTGCAGAGTTTGCAAGTCGCCCGACATCGCATCTACCGTCAATTTCAGCGGAGATCCTGTCAGATAACGATTTACGTCTGCTAATAATGCAGCCGGTGAACCCCAGATATTACGAACCTCACCAGCCAGTTGAATGGGCAGCGGGTAAAACTGTTTACGCCAATAGTCAGCAACTACTTGTGCTTTTAGGTGGCTTTCATCGGTCACAAATTCGTTATCAAAGCGGCTTCCAGACTCAAAAGCATTTTGAGTCAACATACGCTGACAGAAGCCGTGAATGGTGTAGACCGCCGCTTCATCCATTTGCCTTTCGGCATTGAGCAGTGTTTTCGCAGCGCCTGCGTGGTCTTCGATCTCTTGCAACAGAGGCGCAATCACTGGGTCATCACTTTGCCCGCGAGCAAACGCAATGCGTGCATCATGGATTCGTGCACGGATACGATCTCGCAGCTCTGCGGTTGCCGCTTCGGTAAAAGTCACCACCAGAATTTGATCTACGGTAAGTGGCTCATGATGTCGGGTAGCTTCTGTAAGCTCTCCTGTTGGTGCTGCCGTGCCGTGTCCGAGCAGTAAGCGTAAGTACAAGCCAGCGATAGTAAATGTTTTACCAGTACCCGCCGATGCTTCAATTAAACGCGCGCCATGAAGTGGAAACGTCATGGTATTGAGTGTCTGTGGAGCAATTACCTGAACACTGCTTGTGGTCGTCATGCCTTACTGCCTTCTGATAAATATGTTGTTACAAATGTGACCTAGCGTGGAAAACGTCATTCAATTTACGTCCTACGCTGATTTGTTAATAGTTAGTGCGATCTCTCTCACGGATCAATTCGGATCGCCTCGCTACTATGCGCCCACGAGTTCAGGAGCGCGTACGAGTTTTGTACTTTACGGCGTTACTTTGAACCACAGAATAATGGTCCCTCTGACCTGTGGCCGTACAGCGAACGCCCTACACTAATAATGATTTACTGGCGGCCACTTTATTTCCTGTACCTTGCTTCTATTCACCTTGATTCCCTTCATCTTGAAAGCAAGCGTACCAAACGCTTACCAGCGACTCTCTTTTGTCTTTCATTAATTCAGCGCACTCGCTATTGATCTTGTCGATCACAGCCACCTACTCCTGATCTTCCAGATCGGCAGCAGCCAACCTTGCCGCCTGTAGCACAAGCGTTGAATACATACGCGACTCAGTAGCCAATTCATCGTCCCATTTAGACCAGATTCGTGAGATGTAGGTATCTCTACCCTCGCCCGTGAAGGCGAAGCTGTCATTAAAGGTATCGGCCATTTTCTTGAGTGACTTTTCTTCATCATCGACCCACTTACCACGGCTAAAGCCCGCTTCAACACCAGCTAATGCCGTTTTCGGGAAGTATGGCAATGGTGCAGTCATACCTTGATAAAACAGTCGTACTAACTCAGCTAATATACTCTTCGCTTGCTGCGCATCGCCGATAGGTTGTAGCGTTTGGTGAACCACGCCCTCTTTTCTGTCATAGCCAATAATATGGGTCGTTTTTCCGTGTCCCATAACAGCGCAGGATAGATGATCAATCCACGCAGCCAAATAATCTTGAGAGCGTATTTTACCGCTACGGAAACGCACTAGACCTGATTGATAGTTTTGAGTTAACCAACCCATCAAACGAACAGGTTTGCCTTCGCCTAACACATCAAATTCGATATTCACTTCGAGATCTTGTTGCGGTGAGCCGCTCACAAATCGAATCTCTTTGGCTAAGTCTTCCGCTTGAACACGGTTGGTTTCAAATTCGATATCACCAAAAGCGCCAACCGGTAATCGGCCCTGTGCTTTTTGTTCAGAGACAAACAGTCGTACCGCTTCATCTGCGCCTTCAGGATGGTCCAGCAACACTTGCAGCAGCGCATCTTTAAGCTGGAAGCTCTCTAGCCCATTGAGTACGAATGGTTCATCGTCTTCCATTACCGGAAGAGGTGGCTCAAACACCACTTTGAGACGGCGATTAAAGAAGTACTGCACTGGCAAACGCCAAAAACGCTGTAACTCAACCAGATCCAATTCCAGTGGATAGCTCGCACCAAGTAAATAATCATCCAATGCGCGATTGAATTCACCACTGCGTTCGCCAGAACGATTTGCCGCAGGTAGCCACTCTTTGGCGTAGCTCAATACATGGCTTGCGTCACCTTGCGTGAAAGCTGCAGGGCTGAACGGTGTCATGGTGTGTTCAAAGCTGATCGCTTGAGTCAGGTTGATGCCTGAATCATCACTTGGTAGCGCTTGGTCTTCGCTTAAACAGTAGTTCTGTTGGCAGTACTCTATCAGCTCTGAAACGAGCACCGATGGCACTCGCTCAGTATTATCTTGAATCGAACGGCCGACATAACTGATGTATAAACATTCTTGCGCTGACAGCATCGCCTCCAAGAAAAGATAGCGGTCATCATCACGACGAGAACGGTCACCCGGACGAGTGCGTCCGTTCATTAGATCAAAACCTTCTGGCGGCATTGAGCGAGGGTAAACACCATCATTCATGCCTAACAAACAGACGGTTTTGAACGGAATAGAACGCATCGGCATCAAGGTACAAAAGTTAACTTGGCCAGCTAAGAATCGCTGGCTAATACGCGCGCCAGATAACTTATTATTGAGGTACTGGTAGATAATGCTTGGCGACAACTCTTGTTCATACAAGGCATCATCAAGCTGTTCATTCAGTTGCGAAAGTGCATCGCGAATCGATTTGAGCACCACCTCGCCTTCCAGTTCAACCGCAAAGAAATCATCAATCATTTGCAGCAAGGTTTCACGCCACATATCGATAGATTGTGTTTCAGTTAAACGCTGGCGGTAATGGGCAATACGATCGATAAAGTGCGCTAACTTACCCGCAAGTTCAGCGTTAATACCCTGAACTTCGTTATAAGCGGCAATCGGAGAGTGTTCAGTTTCAAACAAACCTGCCGAATCCGACATCGCATAACCCAATAACATACGTTGAATACCAAATAGCCAAGTATTTTGCTCGGTCGCAGGCAAGTCAAATTCGGTTGCGGTAGAAGAGTCAACGCCCCAACGAATACCCGCTTCTTCAACCCATTGCTTAGCTTGCTCAAATTGGAACTCATCAATACCAAAGCGTGCCATCATCGCTGGGATTTCTAATAACTCTAGAAGTTCAGAAGCTAAACAGCGCGTGTTTGGTAGCGCGACTAGCTGCATGAACGCCGTCAAAATTGGGCTCTCTTGATCTGCGGTTCTATCCGAGATCGAGTAAGGGATGTAACGCTCACCCGGAGCATTACCAAATACCGCCTGAATCGCTGGGCTATAAGCATTAATGTCAGACACCATCACGATGATATCGCGTGGTTTCAGGGTCGGGTCGGCATCAAACATCGCCAATAGCTGGTCATGGAGAACCTCCACCTCGCGCATTGGGCTGTGACAAGCGTGTACCGTCAACGAACGATCGCCCAGCTCAACCACTTGTTTGTGGTTGCTGGAGTCTAAGATGTGATCGTCTTGGTGCTCTTCTAACTCAAGAATATCGGCTTGCAGTTGATGCAGCAGGCTGTCTCTCTCGACATCAATAAAGAACTCATGCTCTTCGCTGTCTGATTGAGACAGCAAGAACAGGTTATCTCTGCCCAATTTACCCATAGACGCCAACAAGCTATTACCGACAGCTTGGCTAGTATGCAGTTCATCTTCAACGTTGGCTTCAATGCCATCTTTCAAAGGTGATACTTCACCTTCTAGCTGAGGTAAACCATCAACCAACGCAAACTGCTTACGACGCTGCGCTTCAACTCTTGCCAAGTATTTACGATCGCGAATATCGCCCCAATAATGTTGGCAAGGGTTGGTAAACATCAAATGAACATCAATCTGCTCACCAAGTGCTTTCAACGCATCCATATAACGAGGAGGCAGCGAAGAGATACCAAACACAAACAGACGCTTAGGTAAGTGTTGTAGCTGACCTTGTTGATTGGCTAACGCTTCAATAAAGTCGTGATACAAGTTACCACGGTGATACTTCGATTGGCCTTGAGACAGGGTTTGCTCATAGAGTGTCTTCCACAAAATTGGCTGCCAAGGATGTTCTTGTTGCCCCCCATCATCAATTAACTCGGCAACGGGCTCTCCCGCTTCCCACATCGCCATCCACTCCGGTCGATACACCAAGTAACCATCGAAGATGTCGGCAATTTTCTCTGCCAATTGGTACAACTTCGAATCATCTTCGTCGTTTTCAAGGTAGCGTTGTAGAGGTAAAAAATCAGGGTGGTCAAGCTTAGCGGGTAACAAACTCATCAGCTTCCATGTCATCGCTTCCTTGTTAAAAGCACTGCGTTTAGGTACATCAGGAAGCACTTGGGTAAACATATCCCAAATGAAGGTTGCTGGAAGAGGAAAGTCTATATTTGCTGCTACACCAAACTCTTTGGCGAGTTCCATCTTAAGCCATTGAGACATACCTGGGCTCTGAACCAAGATCTGCTCTTTTTCGAAAGGGTTGGCTAAAGGATCACTTTTGATTAAATGAACGAGAAGGATTTTTAAAGTATCGACTTTATTGGAATGGTAAACAGTAAACAAAGTGCACTCACGCTAATCTTGCCACAATATAAAGCCAGATTAGCATAAGTGCCGAGTTTGGATTAGGAATATAAGCTTATGAAATACTGAAAACTTAAGCTCCGTTTATCTTTTGAACTATTGCTTCTTACAATCTACTGCCTACCGCGCTTAGAACACGGTGAGGTTTGTAATTCATGTAATAACGAACCGCCACATAACCCACTACAAACGTTGCCACAATCAATTCTAGATACGCTAGGCCAAACACTTGATTGATGTAATGCGCTTCAATACCTTGTGCTTGCATCCACGCAGCCAGTTTGAACAAGGCTGTTGCACCAATCACGATTGGGAAGGTAAACGCTGCATAACCAGGGCTAAATGGAAGACGAAGTAGTTTGAAAAACGCCATATAGATAATGAACGTCATCAACACTGCAATACCAAATAGTAAACCAATGATCACAGGTGAAGGGTTAGCAGTAACGGTTAAGTAACCCGCCAAAGATAGGCTTGCCGGTGCTGCCATAATCGCAATCGTTGGTTTTGCAGCATCTGGCACTTCGTGAGAGAAGATCAAACGGTAAACCATGATTGGTAGCATTACTGCGTAAACCAATAAGCCGAATACCAAAGTCGCGTTCGCTACTGGCTCTAAAACTGGATTACCAGAAAAAGAAACGTCAGCGACGATAATACCGATCGGTGGCACAAACCAGCTTGGCACCATGTGGTGAATCTCAAAGTTTTTAGCTCTGTGGTACAAAAAGCTCATTAGAAACACAACATGCAAAGCCACAGAAGCCAACCACATAGCTTCTTGTAAGAATTGAGAGATTGGCGCCAAAGACGCTGACACCACCATGCACCCCATTGCAAATGTTGGTACCACACTGCCGACAACAGGGTGAGCAAGATCTTCACGCAATAGGTGACCATGAATCAAAAATTTCACAGCTAAAACAAGAAGTAATACCGCCGCAATGCCAGCACTGATCCACTGCACCAAACTCGGTGTGTGTAAGATACCTTGTGCGACTAGAACACCATCCCAACACCAGCCTAAGCTTGCAATTGCGAGTGCTAACCCTGCCATGGGTGTTGGAGCTCCTGTTAATCTATATTTAATACGTTGAATCATGTCAGCCTCTCTTAAACCTAATTCACTAAACTTGTGAACTCATCAGCTTGTTGAAGCCATAATACGCTTGCGCTTCGTTAAACAATATCCAATTATATATAACAAGTGTTCATCAATACTGAACAGAATCCATTTTCACCAGCAGAGTAAAACTAGGAATCTGATGGCTAATATTTCAATAAAACAGCTCAAAGTGTTCGTCACTATTACTCAGCACTCGACATTGACTGCTGCCTCTGAGGCTCTGTTTCTGTCTAAAGCTGCGGTCAGCATGGCACTAGGCGAAATGGAGAAACAACTCGGCCACTCTCTATTTGACCGGGTCAACAACCGATTAATTCTCAACCAAGAGGGACATAAGTTACTTCCATTGGCGGATGAAATATTACATCGTGCTGCTGGTATTGATGTTTTGTTCCGTGATGATCAGCCTTTAAGTGGCAATCTAAAGGTCGGCGCGAGTGACACGATTGGTAATCAGGTCGCACCGTTTATTTTGTCAGGCTTTCGCGAACGAACTCAACATCAGGATCAAAGCTTATTCATTTCAAACAGTGCACTGATCTGCCAAAAGTTGGTGGATTATGAACTGGATATCGCGCTAATTGAAGGAAAAACATTACACCCTGAACTCATTTCGAGTCAGTTTAGCAGCGATGAAATGTGTATTATCGTTAGCAATCAACACCCTTTAGTGGCAAAAGACAAAGTAAATTTAAGAGATTTAGAAGGCAGCCACTGGATACTGAGAGAATCTGGTTCAGGCACTCGCGAGTTCTTCCTGCGTGCCGTCGCTCCTCGCATCGAACACTGGTATGAGTCATTTGAGCTCAATACCACCGAGGCGATCATCAATTCGGTTTCCGCCAATCTTGGTTTCGCGTGTTTATCACGACTGGCGGCGCAACGAGCGATTGATTCAGGCCGGGTGAAAGCGCTCGATGTGCCACTTGATATGAAACGCCGATTCTGGATGCTGGTCCATAAAGACAAATATCAAAGCCCACTGCTGAAATCTTTCATGAGTTATTGTGAAGACTGGGCGGCACATCAAGATTGAGGCCGCATAGTACGGGCTCCAACTGGACTTTTAACATCAGAAACTGTATAAAAAGCCAGTAAAATTTATCAAACTTAGAGGATTAACCATGGCTGTTATCGTCAAGTACGTGGTGGAACGCAACGGAGAAGAGAAAATGACTTTTACCTCTAAAGCCGAAGCTGACGCATACGACAAAATGCTGGATATGGCTGATGAGCTTTTTGAACTGTTAGGCAAAAGCGATTTAGTTGAAGATGAAGGCAAGCAAGAAGAACTTGCAATGTACCTAGCGAAGAACAAAGAAGAAGTTCTTTACGCATTAGGTGCTAAGCGTAAGCCAGCTCCGAAAAAAGCTAAGAAGCTTGAAGCTGTTGAAGACGCAGAAGAAGATGCAGCTTAACTAGCTGATACCTTTCTAAAAAACGTCAATGACGCCTCTAATCAGAGTTCGTTATTGGCGTTTTTTTATACTTATCGAAATATAATGAAGCTTGTTTATAGTCGAAATCGCTCTAAACATTCGCTTGCATGAAAGTGTGAGGAAGATCTAATCTATAGCCATCAGGTGATGGGGTTCCACCTAAGCTTTTGCTTCAACCGCCCGTTCTTTCCGAACAGTGCTAATGACTCCTACAGAATCGAAAACAGGTAATACTGTTGGACGTATCGCTATTCCTCCATTTTGAAATGGACTTAGTCTATTAAGACCAAGTTCCATGACACCTTTGGATTATCGATACTCAAGATCTGTAGTGAATTAGCCGCACCTCTTCCAACACGTCCTGTTTTCTCAACGCCCTAGGCCTTAAATGGCTCTATAAGTGAGAAAACATTATGCACTACTCTTCAGAAATTCAATCAATGTGCCCTATTCAAAGGGGTGATCTTCACAATTCAGCTCCAATTCCAGTTGAAGGCGCAATGGTTAGCCCAAAAGATGTCATCGCTATTTCTGGCTTAAGCCACGGTGTTGGCACTTGTGCACCACAACAAGGTGCTGCAAAACTGACTCTTAACGTAAAAAACGGCATCATCGAAGAAGCATTAATCGAAACGATTGGTTGTTCAGGTATGACTCAATCTGCCGCGATGGCTGCGGAAATCCTCACTGGAAAAACCATTCTAGAAGCGCTGAATACTGACTTGGTATGTGACGCGATTAACGTCGCGATGCGCGAAATCTTCCTGCAGTTTGTTTACGGTCGAACTCAGTCGGCTTTCTCTGAAGGTGGCCTAGAGATCGGCGCAGCACTAGAAGACTTAGGTCAAACACAGCGCAGCCAAGTTGGCACCAGCTACTCAACCGCAGCAAAAGGCGTTCGTTACCTAGAGCTTGCAGAAGGTTACGTAACCAAGCTTGCACTTGATGATCACAGCGAAGTGATTGGCTACGAATATCTCAACCTCGGCAAAATGATGAAGGCGATTAACCAAGGCGTGCCAGCGAATGAAGCGGCCGACCTTGCGACAGGGACTTATGGTCGCTTCGACGAAGCCGTGACCACCATTAACCCACGCCAACAATAATTTTTGCCAATAAAAGAGGAAAGATATGATGAACACTCAATTTAATGAATCAGTAACTCGCGTATTGGCAGAAATGAACTTCGACTCTTTAGAGCAAGCAAACCAATACTGTTTATCACATAATGTCGACCCAAAAGCATTAGTGATGGACACTCAACCTATCGCATTTGAAAGCGCAGCTGACGCTTACACTCTTGGTGCAGCATTGGCTCTGTTCCGTAAAGCGAACAACGCAGAACAAGCAGCGAATATCATTGGTGAAGGCCTTCAAGCATTCACAAAACCCGGCAGTGTTGCGGAGCAACGCCAAGTCGGTATCGGCCATGGCGCACTGGCTGCTCGCCTTCTCAATGAAGAGAGCCACTGCTTTGCTTTCCTTGCAGGCCATGAGTCTTTTGCTGCTGCAGAAGGTGCGATCAAGATTGCACTGAACGTGAACAAATCACGCAAAACACCATTGAAAGTTATCTTGAACGGTCTAGGTAAAGATGCCGCTTACCTAATCTCTCGCATCAATGGCTTTACTTATGTTCGCACTCAATTTGATTACCAAACGGGTGAGCTAGTTGAAACAGAACGTCGCCGCTTCTCACAAGGCCCTCGTGGCGAGATCTTGTGTTACGGCGCTGATGATGTACGTGAAGGTGTAGCGATCATGCACAGAGAAGAAGTGGATGTGAGTATCACGGGTAACTCAACCAACCCAACACGCTTCCAACACCCAGTAGCGGGTATCTACAAAGCAGAACGCACTCGCCAAGGTTTGCCATACTTCTCAGTTGCTTCAGGTGGCGGTACAGGTCGAACATTGCACCCAGATAACGTAGCAGCAGGCCCAGCGTCTTACGGCATGACCGATACCATGGGCAGAATGCACGCTGATGCTCAGTTCGCAGGTAGCTCTTCAGTTCCTGCTCACGTGGCGATGATGGGCTTCATCGGCATGGGCAACAACCCAATGGTCGGAGCGACGGTTGCATTGGCTGTGGCAGTGAGTGAATCTCAACACGCATAACGACAAAGTGAGTCCCACAATCTGCCTGTTATGTAGAGTCTGTTAGTTGAGAATCAAGCAATAACGGACGACTAAAACTCTACACCTATCACTAAAACCAAACAGCCAGCCTTATGCTGGCTGTTTTTTATTCACACTTGCTCTACTATCTATTTCTAATAATTATTTGTATCTAAGATTAAATACATTCTGCTGTCGTATTTGGCGAGCGCTTCGTTAAAGCCGTTGGACCAAGCGCACTGAACGTGATTACTCGAATGATGGGGTTGATACTCGCGGTAATCGGTATGCAGATGTTGATTGAAGGGATTGAGCAAGCTTATAAGGCACTGTTTATCTAAAGAGGGGATTCACAGGAGAATGTTGATTAACGCACCAATCAATTTGTGTTGATCTGCAGTGTTTTCTCATTGCAGAAAACTATCTCTCAAAAGACAAGCAATATCATTTTACAGACTTTATCCCGATACGCCCTTTCATAACGAGGGCGCTCTCTTTATGATGAACGCAATTAAATTAACTTTGCTAACGGCAGCGCTTGTTATTCGAGCCGTTGTTTTGGAATAGCAAAATCAAGACTCAACACATGGAGATTCAACATGGCTTATTTTTCACTAGCCTTCGGTACGGCAACCAAAAATCGCGACAATAAAATCATTGAAGCGTTCTTCCCTAACCCGCTTCTAAACCCAAGCGACGCTCTTGTAGCAGCTGTAGCTGAAGTGTCAGGTTACGCTGAAGGCAACCAAGCTATCGAAATCTCTGCTGCACAAAGCGCAGAACTGGCGAAAGCATTCGCAGCAAACGATGATGCAGCTAACGCATCTTTCGCAGAAAAAGCGGCAGCGTCTGAACAGCCACTTGTTCTTGTTGTTCTTGCTACTGACGAGAAGCCAGCATCAGTTGCTGAAGGCTTCCTAAAGCTACAACTTATCTCTAACCGCCTAGTACAACCACACGGTACGGTACTGGACGGCATCTTCGGTCTACTGCACAACATCGCATGGACAAACGAAGGCCCTATCGACCTACCTGAGCTGGCTGAGCGTCAAATCGAAGCTCGCCTTGCAGGTCGTGCTCTGTCTGTAGATTGCGTAGACAAGTTCCCTAAAATGGTGGACTACGTAGTACCAACAGGTATTCGTATTGCTGACACTTCTCGTGTTCGTCTTGGCGCACACGTAGGCGAAGGCACAACAGTAATGCACGAAGGTTTCATCAACTTCAATGCTGGTACAACTGGCGTGAGCATGGTTGAAGGTCGTATCTCTGCGGGTGTTGTTGTAGGTAACGGTTCAGACATCGGCGGCGGCGCTTCTATCATGGGTACTCTGTCTGGTGGCGGTACGATGGTTATCTCTATCGGCGAAAACTGCCTACTAGGCGCAAACGCGGGTCTTGGCTTCCCTATGGGTGACCGTTGTACAGTTGAGTCTGGTCTTTACGTGACTGCGGGTACTAAGGTTCGCATGCTAGATAAAGAAGGCAATGAAGTAGAAATCATTAAAGCTCGCGATCTTGCTGGCGTGTCTGATCTTCTGTTCCGTCGCAACTCAATCACAGGCCAAATCGAGTGCCTAGCGAACAAGTCTGCGGTTGAGCTAAACAGCGAGCTGCACAGCAACAACTAATCTAAGCACTAGATGCTAGATGCTAGATGCTAGATGCTAGAAAATAATAAGCCGCTGGGGTTCAATCCAGCGGCTTTTTTGTATGTTCTGGGAATCATTATTGCCCCATTACCTATATGGAATCCACGTATTTACAAAGTGATTTAGCAATTAAAGTTAAGATGCGGT
>NZ_JBGOOD010000023.1:0-69278 GCF_041439475.1 Vibrio sp. 1S139 | reverse complement strand
CCCTCACCAAAGACTTTGAGGCCAGTAGAATCAATGGCTATATGGCGAATAGCCCCTCTCGATTTATTGCGATATTTGACCTGAACTGTCTTCGAGCGTTTACTGATACAGGTGTAGTCAGGGGACGTTAGTGGAACATCTAATAGCTCAAAGATAGAGTCGATAAAGCCTTGAAGAGCACGTAAAGGAAGAGAGAAGATGCCCTTAATCATCAAGGCGGTTTCAATCGCTGTATCAGAGTACTGAAAGCCTCTCCCACGCTTACCATGATGAGTTTTGCATCGCCATGCATCTACGGCTGAATCATCTATCCAGAATGTAACCGAACCACGTTTACAAAGAGCCTTATTGTACTCCGTCCAGTTAGTTATCTTCTTGTTTGCTTTACCCATATCACCACCATTCCAATCGTTTCAAATGATCAGATCACAGGACTTGGAAAAGGTTCAACTAATTTAGGCAACAACGCCACTAAAGACAACAAAACAGATAAGTAACTAGGCCTGATTTCAGATCATAAGTGCAACATTCATGGAAAGGTATAGAAGACGACAACTGCTGAAAGTAGTGCGCTCTTCTCACCAAAGAAACAAGCAGTTGTAGCATGAATTATCAGCAATTCCTGAAATAGCTAAAACAACTCAGTGCCATCGCTCTACGATATATCTGGAAGTTATCATTGCCGACCTTCGCCATCAAATAAGCTATCGTTACAAAGAGAAAGGCTCCGCAAAGGGGCCTTTTTTAATCACGTTTAAAATCACTTATACCCTCTATTTCCACTCTTCAAAGATCCCTTCTTTTCCTAACACTCAATTTAGTTAGTCCATTAGCCAGGAGGTTAGTAATGTTTTTTGTTTACTTATCTAATTCGCAGGCTATATTAATAAACAAATAGCTTTATAAATAAATGTATTTACTAACATTGGCAAAAGGGAGTTCAAGATGAGTATTGGTAAAGTGGGCATTGTTTTCTTCTCTAAGAATGGAGCAACTAAGCAAGTTGCTGAGACAATCGCTGAAGGCATTAACACTCAACAACCTAACTCAGTACTCCTTGTCGAAGTGCTATCTTCTGAAGTGGTCGAAGGAAGGTATGACAATGATGATAAGCTCAAGTCATTAGACAGCTGTGACGCCATTATCTTTGGCTCCCCGACTTATATGGGTTCACCAGCCGCACAGTTTAAGAGCTTTATGGATGCAAGTAGTGATAGCTATTGTAAGAAAGCATGGCGAAATAAACTCGCAGCAGGCTTTACCACTGGCGGCAGCCTTAACGGTGAGCAGCAACAAACCTTGTTGAGCTTTTTCACTCTGGCCTGTCAGCATGGCATGATTTGGGCTGGGCTTGATATCTCAAAGCACATTGATGACTTAGGTTTGAATCGCACAGGGTCAAGCATTGGTTTGGTCGCCAGTGAAGATGAGACGGCAGATAGCACCAATAGTCACATCAACAGTAACGATCTTCAGACTGCTTTCTATTTTGGTCAGCGCATCGCGAGTCTAGTTAAGAGAACCTAAACTAACTAGTTAGCTGACGGGCTAGCTTCAAAACTCCTAGCTTGATTGATATCTATGATCTCAAGACTAGAGAATGAATGTTGTTTGAGGTAAGTTGAAACAATCATTCCCAACTTTCATGAATATAACCCAATGCTACTCGAAGGAATCGAAACTCTACTGGTATTGAGTAAAGCAAAGACCATGAGCCGCACAGGCAGTTTGCTTTATATCAGCCAATCAGCGGTCAGCAAACGGATTGCGAATTTAGAAAAGAAGCTAGGTAAAAAGCTCATTGAACCGAGTGGCCGACAGATAAAACTCACGCCAGATGCGATAGCATTAATAGAGAGTATTGGCCCGACATTCAATGAACTTCGCGGGCTTATTTATGAACAGCAAGAGTTGGAAGATACTACTCTCATCACCCTAGACAGCTCTAAGTCTCTGATAGCCGGTTATTTAGGTGAGATGATGGGCCAGTTCATCCAGCAAGATAAGTACATCACCATTACCACCAACCACACGCCGAGAATCATAGAGCGAGTGCAATCTGGTAAGGCGACCTTGGGGTTGTGTGCTGGCTTACTGCCACCGCATCATGGGTTGATGACCTTCCATCTATTTGATGAGCCGTTTTACATAGTGAGTAAGTCACCGCTAACGGAGCTTCCTCCAATGGTCATCACTAACGACATGACCAACCCTGCCAATTCTTATCAACTTTCTGTATTAGAGAAGTTTGGTATCAAACCCTTGATGGAGATGGATGCCTACACCGCAGCGGCTCAACTTGCATTGGGCGGGACTGGGCCAGCGTTAATACCGCTCTCTATCGTAAAAACACTCAATATTGAGCCTCAATATCTGTATAGCTTCACCGAATTAGCAGGCTTGATTCGGCCGATTCATATCTGTGTCAGACCAAATAGTTACCAGTCTCCACGAGTTAAAACACTGATAGAATCGATTGTTGATGCTGTTCCCAAAGCAGTTTAGACGCCATTAGCATCGACATCACGATCACAAGGGGGCGAATCCATTTCTGCCCTTTTGTCACCACCACTTTAGCGCCAAGCTGAGCGCCCATAAATCCACCGACCGCCATCACTAATCCCAACTCCCAAATAGGCAAACCAGCCAAAATAAAGAAAATTAAGGCAGCGATATTCGAGGTAAAGTTAAGTACTTTAGTACGCGCCGTAGCATCGACTAACGAGAAGTGACCAATAGCAACAAAGCAGACGGTGAAGATAGAACCTGTTCCTGGGCCAAAAAAGCCATCATAGAAACCCACGCCGCCACCAATACACAGAGCAAACATGGCCTCAGAGATCTTCTGTTTTCCTTCAGACGCTCTAGTTTGGGGTGCCAACAGGAAATAGAGAGAGATAGCGATAAGCAGCAGTGGGATAACACTGGTCAGTAGGCTCGCATCAATGTGCTGGACTAACTCAGCGCCAATTGCAGAGCCAATAAAGGTACAAAAGATAGCAAGGCGCATCTCTTTGATGCTGACGATACCGTTGCGCACGAAATACCAACTCGCGGAGAAGCTGCCAAATGAGCTTTGGAGTTTGTTGGTTGCCAGTGCCTGCGTGGGTGGAACTCCAGCCGCTAGCAATGCAGGTAGAGTCAGTAACCCACCGCCGCCAGCCATTGCATCAATAAAGCCTGCTGCCGTTGCAACAACAAACAAGATAGCCAATATTTCTAGAGTGATTTCCATATACCCAACGCCTTAAAATCCTGTGTAGCGACAAGTTACCACTCACAGCAGACGAGCAATAACGAAACACAAGATTCTAACCTATTCCAAATATTCATCATTAAGCTACCGCGGAATAACAGACATAAAAAAGCCCACTCCGAGGAGTGGGCTTTGAGCATTTATATCCGCATATCAGCGATACACTTTAGGCGATTAAGCTTGAGAAGCTTTAACCTGAGCGTGTAGCTCTTGAACTGAAGTTACTGACGTTTTCGCGTCTGCAGTGTGCGCCATACAAGTCGCGAATGCAGCGTTTAGCGTAGTCGTGTAGTTAACTTTCTCAGCAAGTGCACCACGACGAAGAACTTTAGAATCTTCAATCGCTTGACGGCCAGCTGCAGTGTTCACGATGTACGTGTACTCGTTGTTCTTGATACGGTCAAGAATGTGAGGACGACCTTCGTGTACCTTGTTTACTAGACGTGGGTTGATGCCCGCTTCGCCAAGGATAACCGCAGTACCGTGAGTTGCGTCTAGCTGGTAACCAAGCTTAGATAGCTTAGATGCTAGGTCAACAACACGCTCTTTGTCGCCTTCGCGAACAGAAAGAAGTGCACGACCGCCTTCTGGGTAGATGTTACCACAACCCAATTCAGCTTTAGAGTATGCTTCTGCGAACGTCGCACCAACACCCATAACTTCACCAGTAGAGCGCATTTCTGGGCCTAACAGTGGGTCAACACCAGGGAACTTGTTGAATGGAAGTACAACTTCTTTCACTGAGTAGTAAGGTGGGATGATTTCTTTCGTAAAGCCTTGAGACTCTAGAGATTGACCCGCCATTACACGAGCGGCAATCTTAGCGATTGGCGCACCAGTTGCTTTAGATACGAATGGAACCGTACGTGCTGCACGAGGGTTAACCTCGATTAGGTACACTTCATTGTTCTTAACAGCAAACTGCGTGTTCATCAGACCACGAACACCCAACTCGAACGCTAGCTTTTCAACTTGCTCGCGCATTACGTCTTGGATTTCTTGGCTTAGCGTGTATGCAGGAAGAGAACATGCTGAGTCACCAGAGTGAACACCCGCTTGCTCGATGTGCTCCATAATACCGCCGATTACAACGCGCTCACCGTCACAAATCGCATCTACGTCTACTTCAACAGCGTCATCTAGGAAGCTATCAAGTAGTACTGGAGATTCGTTTGATACGCTAACTGCTTCGTTGAAGTAGCGACGTAGGTCTTGCTCGTCGTATACGATTTCCATCGCACGACCACCAAGTACGTAAGAAGGACGTACAACAAGTGGGAAGCCGATTTCACGAGATTTCTCTACCGC
This sequence comes from Vibrio sp. 1S139, assembly GCF_041439475.1. NCBI lineage: Bacteria > Pseudomonadati > Pseudomonadota > Gammaproteobacteria > Vibrionales > Vibrionaceae > Vibrio > Vibrio sp. 1S139. The sequence goes on along the minus strand of NZ_JBGOOD010000023.1, from coordinate 64,714 downwards.
TTGCTCCATTGTTGTTACTGTCGCGTTTTCTGGTTGAAGTAGGCCTAGACGGTCTACAGCAACTTGGAAACGCTCACGGTCTTCTGCACGGTCGATTGCGTCTGGGCTAGTACCGATGATTGGTACGCCAGCAGCTTCAAGAGCACGTGCCAGTTTAAGTGGCGTTTGACCACCGTACTGAACGATAACGCCTTTTGGCTTCTCAACACGAGCGATTGCTAGTACGTCTTCCAGAGTTACTGGTTCGAAGTACAGACGGTCAGACGTATCGTAGTCTGTAGAAACTGTCTCAGGGTTACAGTTAACCATGATAGTTTCGTAGCCATCTTCACGTAGCGCTAGTGATGCGTGTACACAACAGTAGTCAAATTCAATGCCTTGGCCGATACGGTTTGGACCGCCGCCTAGAATCATGATTTTTTCTTTGTCTGTTGGGTTTGCTTCACACTCGTCATCGTAAGATGAGTACATGTAAGCCGTATCTGAAGAGAACTCAGCTGCACACGTATCTACACGCTTGTATACCGGGTGGATATCGTATTGGTCACGTAGACGACGGATTTCGCTTTCCGCTACACCTAGAATCTTAGATAGGCGCGCATCAGCAAAACCTTTACGCTTAAGCTTGTTTAGCTCGTCTTTATTTAGACCAGCAAAGCCTTTCGCTTTAAGTTCTTGCTCTAGCTTAACGATGTCTTCGATTTGAACTAGGAACCAACGGTCGATTTGCGTTAGGTTGAATACACCATCTACCGACATACCAGCACGGAATGCGTCAGCGATGTACCAAATACGCTCTGCGCCAGCTTCTTTAAGTTCGTGACGGATAGTCGTTAGAGCATCTGGTGCGTCTAGGTCTACCATTTCGTCAAAACCAGTCGCGCCAACTTCTAGGCCGCGAAGTGCTTTTTGTAGAGATTCTTGTTGGTTACGGCCGATAGCCATAACTTCACCAACCGACTTCATTTGCGTCGTTAGGCGGTCGTTAGCACCTGCAAACTTCTCGAAGTTAAAACGAGGAATCTTAGTTACTACGTAGTCGATTGTTGGTTCGAATGATGCTGGAGTTGCGCCGCCAGTGATGTCATTCATTAGCTCGTCTAGCGTGAAACCAACAGCCAGTTTCGCTGCAATCTTAGCGATTGGGAAACCTGTTGCTTTAGATGCTAGTGCAGAAGAGCGAGATACACGTGGGTTCATTTCGATGATAACCATACGGCCATCTTTCGGGTTGATACCAAACTGTACGTTTGAACCACCTGTTTCAACACCAATCTCACGCAGTACTGCTAGAGATGCGTTACGCATTAGTTGGTATTCTTTATCTGTCAGCGTTTGAGCTGGAGCCACAGTGATTGAGTCACCTGTGTGAATACCCATTGGGTCGAAGTTTTCAATCGCACATACGATGATGCAGTTGTCGTTTTTGTCACGAACCACTTCCATCTCGTACTCTTTCCAACCGATAAGTGATTCATCGATAAGAAGTTCATTAGTTGGAGATAGATCCAAACCACGACGACAGATTTCTTCAAATTCTTCTTTGTTGTAAGCGATACCGCCACCAGTACCACCCATCGTGAACGATGGACGAATGATACAAGGGAAGCCAACCATGTCTAAAACTTTGTAAGCTTCTTCCATCGTTTTCGCTGTATCAGCAGTTGGACACTCAAGGCCAATTGCTTTCATTGCTTTATCGAAGCGTGAACGGTCTTCTGCTTTATCGATAGCGTCAGCCGTTGCACCAATCATTTCAACACCGAACTCTTCAAGAACGCCGTGCTTTTCTAGGTCTAGAGCACAGTTCAATGCAGTTTGGCCACCCATAGTAGGTAGAACTGCATCAGGCTTCTCTTTAGCGATGATGTTACGCACAACTTCCCATTGGATAGGCTCGATGTAAGTTGCATCTGCCATATCTGGGTCAGTCATGATTGTCGCTGGGTTCGAGTTCACAAGAATAACTCGGTAACCTTCTTCGCGAAGCGCTTTACAAGCTTGAGCACCAGAGTAATCGAACTCACATGCTTGGCCGATAACGATCGGGCCAGCACCTAGAATAAGAATACTTTTAATGTCAGTACGTTTTGGCATTGTCTACTACTCCGAATTACGCTGTGTGCTGTTTGATTAGTTCAATAAAGTGGTCGAATAACGGCGCTGCGTCTTCTGGACCTGGGCTCGCTTCAGGGTGACCTTGGAAGCTGAATGCTGGTTTGTCTGTACGGTGAATACCTTGTAGAGAACCATCAAATAGTGATTTGTGCGTTGCACGTAGTGTCTCTGGAAGGGTTTCTTCGTCAGCAGCAAAGCCGTGGTTTTGCGAAGTAATCATCACAACATCACGATCTAAATCTTTAACCGGGTGGTTTGCACCGTGGTGACCAAACTTCATCTTCACTGTCTTAGCGCCTGACGCAAGAGCAAGAATCTGGTGACCTAGACAGATACCGAAGATTGGTAAGCCTTTTTCTAGGAACACTTTTGTCGCTTCAATTGCGTAAGTACATGGTTCTGGGTCACCAGGGCCGTTTGAAAGGAAAACACCGTCTGGGTTCAGAGCAAGTACTTCTTCAGCTGAAGTCTCAGCAGGAACAACCGTTAGGCGGCAGCCGCGGTCAACAAGCATTCGTAGGATGTTTCGTTTTGCACCGAAGTCATAAGCAACAACGTGGTATGGCAATTCTGAGTCTGCTTTCGCTTCAGGAAGTCCACCCGTAAGCGTCCACGAACCTTGTTTCCATTGATACGCTTCTTTTGTTGTAACTTCTTTCGCAAGGTCCATACCTTTCAGGCCAGGGAATTCTTTTGCTTTAGCAAGAGCTAGAGCTTCGTCTAGGTTTCCATCGTTTACTGAAGAGCCAGCTACGATACAACCGTTCTGTGCGCCTTTTTCACGAAGAATACGCGTCAGCTTACGAGTATCGATATCAGCGATACCAACAACGTTTTGCGACTTAAGGTAATCAGAAAGGGATTGTTCATTACGGAAGTTAGAAGCGATTAGAGGGAGATCGCGAATCACAAGGCCTTGAGCGTGGATTGAAGAAGATTCTTCGTCTTCGGAATTGGTTCCGGTATTGCCAATGTGAGGGTAAGTAAGGGTAACGATTTGTTGAGAATAGGAAGGATCAGTGAGGATTTCTTGGTACCCCGTCATCGAGGTATTAAAAACGACTTCACCAACTGCAGAACCTACAGCGCCAATGGCTTCACCGTGAAATACTGTCCCATCTTCTAGGACGAGTAGTGCTGACTTCTTCAAGACAACCTCCAGAAATAAAAATGCATTAAAATTGATTTAATTTGCAAATCTACCTTCCTGCAACACCAAAAACTGCGTGTTTATGGAAATTAGACAAATTGGCGGTATTTTAGTGATCTGCGTGATACGTGTCAACATTTAACTCAAAAGAAATTAAACATTTGTAAGGACTAATTCAATTTACCCCCTCAAAGCTCCAAAAGTTCAACTTTCATACGCATTTAGCTCGAATATTACGATTTTCTAATTTTCACCCCTCATTTTAGCCAACCATAGAGTGATAAAAATATCAGCAACAAAACGCAATCGATAAATACCAAGAGAAAACATGACAATTTAAAGATCTAAAACAAAAAACATACTAAAGACCACATAAACAGCATAGAAATGGAGTCAAAAAGGCGATAAGAAGAAAGTAGAAGGAAGATCGGAGAAGTGAGATTACTAAGGAAAAGGCACCAAATAAAGAAAGCGCCGGCAATTGCCAGCGCATAAATATCTATTTATAGGTCATTCAAACCAAGCACATCCGTCATGGTATAAAAGCCTGCTGGTTTATCATTTAACCAAACCGCGGCCTTGATTGCGCCATTAGCAAAGGTCATTCGATCAGTGGCTTTATGGGTAATTTCCACTCGTTCACCGATATCAGCAAACATAGCGGTGTGTTCACCAATAATGTCACCGGCACGAATCGTCGCGAAACCAATCTCATCTTTAGTGCGCTCGCCAGTAATACCCTCGCGTGACCATACAGCTACATCGTTCAGCTCGTTGCCCATAGCACCCGCAATAGCTTCGCCCATACCAATCGCAGTACCTGACGGTGCATCGACTTTATGACGGTGATGAGCCTCAACGATCTCGACATCACAGTAATCGCCCATCACTTTAGCGGCCTTCTCTAGCAGCTTAAAGACCAGGTTCACACCAACGCTGTAGTTAGGTGCCATTACGATAGCCATCTCTTTTGAAGCAGCATCAATCACCTGCTTCTCTTCTTCAGAGAAGCCCGTTGTACCGATGATCAGTTTTTTACCGTGACGTTTACAAAGTTCAATATTCGCTAATGTGCTAACAGGGGCAGTAAAATCGACAATCACATCAAACTCTTCGATGGCTTTAGACAAATCATCGACTAAAGCAACATCAAAACGACCTTCACCGCATAACTCGCCGACATCTACGCCGACCAAAGATGACTCTGGACGCTCTGAACCAGCTCCAACACTTGCTTCTGAATTATGATGAGCGGCTTTCACCAAGTTGCGGCCCATGCGGCCCGCTGCTCCTGCAATTGCAATTCTTACCACTGCGAATATCTCCATTGTTTTGGTTACCGTTGCCACTTATCTCTTGCAGCAACGTTCAATCGATTAATCTCTTTAAACTAACAACAATCTCAAACTCAGGCTAGCAATTACGAAAACTCTTTTATTACTCGCTCTAAAATTGGCACATTTGCCTCTGGGAAGGCGTATTGATTCAATGATTCTAGGCTTACCCATTCACCTTGCTGACCTTCTTTACCATAAGGCTGCTCTTCAAAATCAGTCACGAGAATGAAATCGAACTTAAGTGACTTATCCGTGTAATCAAATTCAAGATGCTCAAACAGAGACTGCTCGGTCACCTTGATACCGACCTCTTCATCAAGCTCGCGAGTCATCGCTTGCTCAATAGTTTCGCCCTCTTCAACCTTGCCACCTGGAAATTCCCAGAAGCCACCTTTGTGCTTGTCATCTGGACGCTTAGTGATAAAGACCTGTGACTTATCTTGATTGAAGATAATACCCGCTACGATATGGATTCTTTTCATTGATGGTGTTCCTTAATAAAACGCTGAACTCACATAGTCCCTAAATACGTCATCCTCAAGAAAGAGGAACGACTGAGTTGGGGATCTAAAACTACGCGAGCCTAACTAAACAAGATTCCCTACTACGCTCACTCCTCGCTATAGGGAATGACAACTTCCTTGCGTAACAAAGTAAGCCATGAAATTTACATACAAAAAGAGCCGCCTAAGCGACTCTTTATATTCTATTTGTCAGTTTTATGAAGCTAAGTTGTAGTGTATGAGAGCAAGGCGGTGGCACGGAGCTTACGACTGTAAGTGAGTACCACCAACGCAGCTATCATGCGCTACAGCAACGATTCATTAAACTTACGCGATTTTACCGTGACACTGCTTGTACTTCTTACCGCTACCACATGGGCATGGCTCGTTACGGCCAACTTTACGCTCGTCACGCACTACCGTTTGTGGAGATGCCGCTTCAGCTTCATCGTCAGCTAGCTGGTTTTCAGCTGTTGCATGTTGCGCTTGTGCACGACGCGCCGCTTCTTCAGCTTGAGCTTGACGTTGAGCTTCCATCTTTTCAACTTCTTCTTGTTGCTGAACGCGCACTTTAGAAAGGATGGTAACAACGTCTGTTTTCAGTACATCTAGTAGGCCTTCAAACAGTTCAAACGACTCGCGCTTGTACTCTTGTTTCGGGTTCTTCTGAGCATAACCACGTAAGTGGATACCTTGACGAAGGTGATCCATCGCAGCCAAGTGCTCTTTCCAAAGGCCGTCTAGCGTTTGTAGCATCACAGATTTCTCGAAGTTACGCAGTACTTGAGCACCAACCACTTCTTCTTTCTGTTTGTACGAATCAACCGCCATAGCAAGAATACGCTCACGCAATGCTTCTTCATAAAGCTTGTCGTCTTCGTCTAACCAACCTTGAATATCAAAGTCTAGATCGAAGTCATTCTTCAGACGATCTTGCAGACCCGCGATATCCCACATATCTTCAAGAGACTGAGGTGCGATGTATTCATCAATCACTGATGCCAATACATCTTCACGGTTGTGTTCGATCATCTCGCTGATATCGTCAGAGCTCATCAGTTCATCACGAAGCTCATAAACCACTTTACGTTGGTCATTGGCTACATCATCGTACTCAAGAAGCTGCTTACGAATATCGAAGTTACGACCTTCAACTTTACGTTGTGCTTTTTCAATTGAGCGAGAAAGCATCTTAGATTCGATCGCTTCGCCTTCGTCCATACCACTTTGGATAAGACCAGCCATACGATCCGATGTGAAGATACGTAGCAGAGAATCTTCCATTGATAGGTAGAAACGAGAAGAACCCGCATCACCTTGACGACCAGAACGACCACGTAGCTGGTTGTCGATACGGCGAGATTCATGACGCTCAGTACCAATGATGTGCAGACCACCTGACTCAAGCACTTTATCGTGGATTACTCTCCAGTCAGCTTTGATCTTCTCGATCTGCTCTTTGGTTGGATTCTCTAGCTTCTCAACTTGTGCCTGCCAGCTACCACCTAATACGATATCGGTACCACGACCAGCCATGTTAGTTGCGATAGTTACCGCACTCGGCATACCAGCTTGTGCAACGATCTCTGCTTCCATTTCGTGGAATTTAGCATTTAGAACGCTGTGCTTAATTTTTGCTTTTTTCAGTGCGTTAGACAGTAGTTCAGACTTCTCGATAGAAACCGTACCAACCAATGATGGCTGACCAGCAGCTACACGGTCTTTGATGTCTTCAATGATCGCATTGAACTTGTCTTCTTCGGTACGATAAACCACATCTGGCATATCGTTACGAACCATAGGCTTGTTGGTTGGGATAACCACTGTTTCTAGGCCGTAGATAGACTGAAATTCGAAAGCTTCTGTATCGGCTGTACCTGTCATACCTGACAGTTTTTCGTATAGACGGAAGAAGTTCTGGAATGTAATCGATGCTAGCGTCTGGTTTTCATTCTGAATCTTCACACCTTCTTTAGCTTCAACAGCTTGGTGTAAACCTTCAGACCAACGACGACCTGGCATAGTACGACCAGTATGTTCATCAACGATAACCACTTCGCCTTCTTCAGTAACGATGTAGTCGACGTCTTTCTCAAACAGTACGTGTGCACGCAGCGCTGCATTAACATGGTGCAATAGGCTGATATTAGTTGGAGAGTAAAGCGTGTCACCCTCTTCCATCAGGCCGTTTTTGACCATTAGCTCTTCTACAAATTCTTGACCGTTTTCAGTCAGGTGAACCTGTTTCGATTTCTCGTCCATGGTGTAGTGACCTTCACCACGGTACTCTTCAGAATCTTCTTTATCTTGGCGCTCAAGGTTAGGGATCAACGTGTTAATACGCGTGTAAAGATCTGAACTATCTTCAGCTGGGCCAGAGATAATAAGTGGAGTACGAGCTTCATCGATTAAGATTGAGTCAACCTCATCGACAACAGCAAAGAAGCGCTCACGTTGAACACGATCTTCAGCACGGAAAGCCATGTTGTCACGTAGGTAATCGAAGCCAAACTCGTTGTTTGTTCCGTATAGGATATCCGCTTGGTACGCTTCTTTCTTCTCTGGTGGAGCCATGTTTGGCACGTTTACGCCAACAGTCATACCAAGGAATTCAAATAATGGGCGGTTTGTTTCCGCATCACGCTTCGCTAGGTAGTCGTTCACCGTTACTACGTGAACACCTTTGCTAGGTAGGGCGTTAAGATAAGCTGGTAGGGTTGCTGTAAGAGTCTTACCTTCACCAGTACGCATTTCTGCAATTTGGCCAGCATTTAGAACCATGCCACCAATCATTTGCACGTCAAAGTGACGCATGCCGTAAACACGCTTAGACGCTTCACGTACCGTAGCAAATGCTTCAGGTAGAAGTTGGTCTAGCGATTCACCTTTATCTAAGCGCTCACGAAACTCAACCGTTTTTGCTTTTAGCTCTTCGTCTGAAAGAGCTTCAAACGTTGGTTCGTAGTTATTAATTTCTTTTACAATTTTTCTAAGGCGGCGCAGTGTTCTGTCATTGCGACTGCCAATTACCTTTGTCAGCAGCTTAGTAATCATGTGCTTGGAATCTCTTCGTTCTCAGATCGTCCGCGATCTATTTTAAATGCCGTCAGTGTCTCTACTAGCTATGAACTAGTCTTCAGTTACTAACCAAGGATACTGAGATAAATCTAGTATCTTTGATATTGTACTTGAGAGTAGAGTTTTCAAGGCTTGAGTTAAAATTAATGCCCTTTAGTGTAAGTAATTTTCACACCAACAACCATTTATAACCCCATTTGTTTGATGTGCTTGGAACTTTTCTTTCTAATTGCTGATGGATTAGCCAGACTGCAGCTCATTGGGAGACAACTTTCGGATATTGACGACACTGTATCTGGAAAATAGATACAAAAAAACCAGGTCAATGACCTGGTTTTCGAAATCTTATATTGCTGTAAACAACAATTACGCTAGAACCATTCCTGGCTCAGCAAATGCAACAGGAGAGCCTACTTCTTCTTCGAATGTTGCCCATTCCCAAGCTTCTGCGTCAGCAAGTACTGCACGTAGTAGTTGGTTGTTTAGGCCGTGACCTGATTTGTATGCACGGAACTCACCAATAATAGCGTGTCCACACATGTACAAGTCACCAATCGCGTCTAGTACTTTATGAGTTACGAACTCATTGTCAAAACGTAGACCTTCTTCATTAAGAATTCGGTATTCGTCCAGTACGATAGCATTATCAAAGCTACCGCCAAGTACTAGGTTTTGAGATTGTAGATACTCAATGTCGCGCATGAAGCCGAAAGTACGAGCGCGAGAAATTTCTTTCACAAAACCTTGTGAAGAGAAATCAAACAACAAACGTTGCTCATCAGATTCAATAGCTGGGTGGTTAAAGTCGATCTCAAAGTCCATACGGAAGCCGTTAAATGGAACAAATTCTGCCCACTTATCGCCATCTTCAAAACGGATAGGCTTTTTTATACGAATAAAACGCTTCGCTGCATTCAGTGTTTCTACACCCGCTTGCTGTAGCAAGTATACGAATGGGCTTGCGCTACCATCCATAATTGGGATCTCAGGTGCATCTACTTCAACAATAATGTTGTCGATGCCCATACCCGCTAAAGCTGCGTTAAGGTGTTCCACTGTAGAGATACGTACGCCTTCGTCATTAACAAGAGCTGTACATAGCATAGTGTCACGAACTGACGCTGGATCAGCTGGGAAATCTACAGGTGGATTTACATCTGTACGACGATAAACAATACCTGTATTTGCAGCTGCCGGGCGAAGAGTAAGTGTGACTTTACGACCAGAGTGGAGACCCACACCAGTTGTTTTCACAATTTCTTTCAGAGTACGTTGTCTGATCATCTGCTTGCCTCGTTATCAGTGCTACAAATCACGGTCAGTATTTACCGACCGCGAATTTTACCATTAATTCGACGATAGTCAAATTTTGGGTATTTGTTAATCAGCCTGACGTCGTAAGAATGCTGGAATATCTAAGTATCCACTCTCTTTCTCAGCCTTAGGTGCTGCACTTTGGCTAGCGCCTGTACCTGAAGAAACAGGTGACGTTGTTGGCTGCGGCTTAACTTGAGGTTTAACCTCAGTTTTTTCTTGCAATGGTTGTGCCACTTTCTCTTCCACTTTTGGTGCAGTTTGAGCCGCTACCTGTGGTTGAGGAGTTGGTGCAACCTTAGCTTTACCACCAGCAACTAATGTAATGTCTGGTTTTTTCTCTGTGCCGATACCTGTTGCTACAACAGTTACACGGATTTCATCCGTCATATCAGGGTCTAGAGAAGTACCAATCACAACTGTTGCGTTATCAGATGCGAATGCCTTAACTGTATTACCTACTGTTTCGAATTCATCTAGACGCATATCTAGGCCTGCTGTGATGTTCACAAGAACGCCACGTGCGCCAGCTAGGTCGATGTCTTCTAGTAGTGGGCTAGAAATTGCCGTTTCAGCAGCTTCTTCAGCACGGTCTTCACCTTTTGCGATACCGCTACCCATCATTGCATGACCCATCTCAGACATTACGGTGCGAACATCCGCGAAATCGACGTTAATCATACCAGGGCGAGTAATTAGCTCAGCGATACCTTGTACAGCGTTTTTAAGTACATCATTGGCACTTGCGAAAGCTTCTAGCAGAGTTACGCCGCGGCCAAGTACTTTAAGTAGCTTCTCATTTGGAATCGTAATTAAAGAATCCACATGTTTAGAAAGCTCTTCAATACCTTGCTCAGCAAACGCTAAACGTTTTTTGCCTTCAAAGCTAAATGGCTTAGTTACAACAGCAACCGTTAGCACACCCAACTCTTTCGCAACTTCAGCAATAACTGGAGCAGCACCTGTACCAGTACCACCGCCCATACCAGCTGCGATAAATACCATATCGGCGCCAGTTAGAACTTCTTTAATTCTTTCTCGATCTTCGAGAGCTGCATCACGGCCTACTTGTGGGTTTGCACCAGCGCCCAAACCTTTAGTGATATCACCACCAATTTGGATCACGCTGCTCACGCTTGTTTTACGAAGTGCTTGTGCATCAGTGTTAACACTGATGAATTCTACGCCTTCGATTGATTCACGTACCATGTGCTCAACAGCGTTACCGCCACCGCCACCAACTCCAACGACTTTAATTACTGCATCGTCAGACATTTCCATCATCGGTTCAAACATGTGTTATCTCCGTTTTTTCCTGCAACTCAGGTTAAAACTCTTTTTGTATCCAATTACGCAATTTGCCAAATAAACCAGACATAGAAGGTGCTGAACGCTTAGGTTCGCTGTAATCACCTTCATCACTGATCTGACAATCTCTTGCGTAATGAAGTAAACCAACCGCCGTAGAATGATACGGCTCTTTAACATAGTCAGTTAAGCCACTAACTTCTAACGGCTTACCAACTCGAACTTGATTGCGGAAAACACGTTCCGCACACTCTACCAATCCGTCAATTTGTGCCGCTCCACCAGTGAGAACGACGCCAGCTGCAAGGTGGTGTTTAATACCTTCATCTCGTAGCTGTAATTGAACCGTATCAATAGTTTGGTTAACGAGACCCATAAGTTCAGTGTAGCGTGGTTCAATCACTTCCGACAAAGTTTGTCGTTGCAAACTTCTCGATGGGCGACCACCAACACTTGGGACGTTAACAGAATCATCCTTGCTTACGAGTTCACTCAGAGCGCAACCATGGTTTACTTTTATCTCTTCAGCATCGCTCACTGGCGTGCCGAAAGCGAAGGCAATATCACTGGTTACTGCATTTCCTGCGTAGGAAAAGACTTCTGTGTGTCGAAGTGCGCCGCCAGTCCAAATGGAAATATCCATTGTACCCGCACCGATATCGACAACACATACTCCAAGCTCTCTCTCGTCTTCAGTAATTACCGCATTGCTTGAGGCAAGTCCTGAAAACACGATTTGTTCTACTGTGAGACCACATCGTTCAACAGCTTTAATAATGTTTCTCGCCATGTCGCTATGGCAAGAAATTAGGTGAACACTGACTTCCATTCGAACACCAGATAAGCCAAGTGGGTTCTTAATCCCTTCTTGATAATCAATGGTAAATTCTTGTGGGATCACGTGCAGAATTCTCTGCTCATCACCTATTTTAATTGATTTCGCGGTATGGATCGCTCGATCCATATCGTCTTGAGACACCTCTTCATCAGAGATAGTGCCCATGCCTTTTTCAATTCGGCTTGCGATATGTTTACCCGATAGCGAGATAAATACATTGCTGATTTGGCATTCCGCCATCAACTCTGCTTGATCAATAGCTCGCTGAACCGACTTAACTACCGACTCTAGGTCGTTTACACCACCTTTATCCATACCTCTGGATGGGCTTTGCCCAGAACCAATGATATTGATTTGACCATCAGGCAATATTTCACCAACCAGAGCTGATATGGTCGCAGTGCCTATATCAAGACCAACGATTATGTTGTCATCTGCGGTCTTAGTCATCTGTGCTCTCTTCTAACTCTTGCTCTGGAAACCAGCCTACAGCGGCTCCCGTATCATACCTGAGGTCGATGTAGCTCACTTGATTCGCTTTACTACCAAGTTCGTTGTAAAGCGAAATGAAGCGTTCAACACGCTCATCTAAAGAATCTTTACCTAGTTCTAAACGGATACCGTTATCTAGGATTATTTGCCAAGCGCGACGCTCATTGAGAACGAGAGAGGTAACGGTTAACCCTAGACTGTTAATCAAAGGGGTTATCTGTCGCCACTTTTCTATCACTTCTTGGCTGGTGCCGTCTGGGCCGTAAAGCTTAACTCTATCGCCCTTCAACAGGCCGATATCACCATTAAACACCTGACCATCGTCATTCAGCAGCATGTTACCGTTCCAGATTGCTGCCGCATGGTACTCAGTCAAAAATACTTTTATTGTGTCTGGCCACTGCTTACGAATGGAGACCACTGAAACCCAAGGTAACGCTTCTAAACTGTCTTGCAACACACCGATGTCTTGCGACATGAAGGTTCCAATGTGCTCTAGCTCGCTAAAGGCATGTTGAACATCACCAGCGGTTACGTAAGTTAAGTCGCCTTGAAGTACTATTTTGGAGAGAGGCAATCGCTGATCGTCCCACATCCAAGTTAGTGTGGTATAGAAAAGAAACCCAATGAATAGCAATACCATGACAAAAAAAGACCCGCCTAAGGCGTGTTTCTTGAGCGACGGTAAACTGAATAGGTGGCGGTTTTCGCTAAAAGTACTTTCTACCAAAGCCCGCATTCCCTGTCGTTGGTTCGCAATTCTATTCCCTATCTTCGTAATAGAGGTAAAAGCACTTACTTTAACCTATGAATTATACTGAGCAAAATCAAACTATCAAACGTTGATAATAAGATTTTTGGTCAATTTTAGGTCAATCGCAAGAAGTGAGCGATTGACCACAGTCTGTAGACAGTATTCTGTTACGCGTTCTGCATTTTATTAATGTCTAACTGTAACGATTCCAACTGCTTCGCTACTCGGCCAACATCGCCTGCACCCTGCGTTAAAACAAGGTCACCGCCTTGAATTACGTTGGCTAAAGCCGATGGCAGTGCGTTGATATCGGCAACAAAGATTGGGTCTATCTTACCACGCCCACGAATAGTTCGACTTAATGAACGTCCGTCAGCCCCTGCAATCGGTTTCTCACCTGCAGAATAAACATCTAACAGAATTAGGACATCAACCTGCTCAAGAACGTTCGCGAAATCATCATACAGATCGCGAGTACGGCTATAACGGTGCGGTTGGAAGATCATAACAAGACGTTTATCAGTCCAGCCACTACGAGCAGCTTGAATCGTCACATCAACTTCGGTTGGGTGATGACCGTAATCATCGACCAGCATTGCAACGCCTTTACCTGTTTCATACTCACCTAGGTGATCGAAACGGCGACCCGTGCCTTCCGTTCCCGCCATCGCTTTGAGAATCGCTTCATCGCTGATGTCATCTTCTGTTGCAACAGCAATCGCAGCCGATGCATTCAATGCGTTGTGGCGACCTGGAATGTTTAACGTGATATCAAGGTTAGCTTTACCTTCACGTACCACTGTGAATTTGCCTTGCTGGCCTTCTTGTACGTAGTTCTCAATACGAATATCCGCATCTTCAGAGAAACCGTAAGTAATCACCTGGCGACTTACCTGAGGAATAAGCTCACGCACTACTGGATCATCAACACACATCACAGCCTGACCGTAGAATGGTAGGTTGTGTAAAAAATCAATAAACGTCTGCTTTAGCGTTTCAAAATCGCCGCCGTAGGTATCCATATGATCCGCTTCAATGTTAGTTACGATACTAACCATAGGTTGCAGATGTAAAAATGAAGCATCACTCTCATCGGCTTCAGCGATAAGAATACGGCTTGAACCTAAACGTGCGTTAGTGCCAGCACTTTTAACCAAACCACCGTTTACGAAGGTTGGATCTAGGCCGGCTTCCGAGTAAATCTGTGTCACTAGCGCAGTCGTGGTTGTTTTACCGTGCGTACCTGCCACAGCAATACCGTGACGAAAACGCATCAGCTCAGCCAGCATTTCTGCACGACGAACGATCGGTGTGCGCGCTTCACGAGCTGCAATAATTTCTGGGTTTTCTTCGTTGATAGCGGTTGAAACAACCACCACACTTGCGTCGGCAACGTTACTCGCTTGGTGACCGATATAAACGGTCGCACCCTTGCTAACTAAACGATCAGTCACTGGGTTTTGAGCAATATCAGAACCCGTGATCTGGTAGCCTTCATTTAGCAAGACTTCAGCAATCCCGCTCATTCCGGCACCACCAATACCAATGAAGTGGATAGATTTAACACGGCGCATCTCTGGCACCATTGCACGGATTTGCGCTAAGTCTTGGGTATGTTCAATCGTCATCAATTCAATCTCATTATTTTGCTAAAGCTTTAATCGCTTCAGCGACGGTCACATCAGCATCAAGCTTGGCGGCTTGACGAGCTTTTGTTGCCATCATTTTTAATTCATTTCTATCAAGCTGCGCGATAGTGTTCGCTAGCTTATCAGCCGTTAGTTGAGGCTGTTCAATCATTAACGCTGCGCCACATTCAACTAAATGGTCGGCATTCAACGCTTGTTGTCTGTCTTTGTGCATAAATGGAACGAAGATAGAACCGACACCTGCCGCAGACACTTCTGATACGGTTAATGCACCTGAGCGACACACTAATAGATCTGCCCACTCATAAGCTTGCGCCACATCATCAATAAATTCAGTCACTTGAACATTACCAACAGAATGTGATTTGTATTGCTCAATAACTTGTTGTTGATTGTTCTTACCCGCTTGGTGCATCACAGTGAAGCCTTCACCAAGCTGCGCCATCGTTACTGGCAAGGTATCGTTTAGGATTTTTGCGCCCTGACTGCCGCCCATAACCAAGATGCGGATGTCACCATCACGCTCAGCCATGCGTTGCTCGGGTTCAGCTAAGGCAACCACATCTTCGCGTACTGGGTTACCCACCACTTCTGCGGTAGGGAAAGCACCAGGGAAAGCTTGGAAAACCTTTTTAGCAATCTTAGACAGCCATTGGTTGGTTAAACCTGCCACTGCATTTTGTTCATGGAGAACCACTGGAATGCCAGACAACCATGCCGCGATACCACCCGGGCCACTCACGTAACCACCCATGCCAAGTACCACATCAGGCTGCCATGCTTTAATGTGTTGTCTTGCTTGAAGTATGGCACTAATAATCTGGAACGGCGCTTTAATTAACTTGCTAATGCCTTGACCACGCAGGCCTTTCACTTTGATGAAGTCGATTTCAATGCCATGCTTTGGCACTAAATCCGCTTCCATTCTGTCTGCTGTGCCTAACCAGCGAATTTCCCAACCTTGTTGCTGAAGCTTTTTCGCTACTGCTAACCCTGGAAAAACGTGACCGCCAGTACCACCAGCCATCACTAAAAGTTTTTTGTTTTGTTTCATCACGTTAGATTCTTATTCTACTAATTCGTTTTGACTATCAGCTTGTTCTTTTTGTTGCATTCGGCATTCGTGGTCAATGCGCAGCAGCATTGATACCGCCACAGACATAACAATTAAACTCGAACCACCATAACTGATTAGCGGTAGGGTTAGACCTTTGGTCGGAACGATGCCAGATGCAGCACCTACGTTAACAAGCGTCTGAAACGCAAACCAAATACCAATACCAAAAGCCAGATAGCCGCTGAACACTTGATCGTGTTCAAAGGCTTTTTTGCCAATAACAATGGCTTTAAAAACCAAGCTAAAGATGAGTATCAAGACCAAGGTCACGCCAACAAAACCCAATTCTTCTGCCAACACAGCAAATACAAAATCGGTGTGCGCTTCGGGTAAGTATTCGAGTTTCTGAATTGAGTTACCGAGCCCTTGCCCCATCCAATCACCACGGCCAAACGCCATCAATGACTGAGTTAACTGGTAACCACTGCCGAACGGGTCGTTCCAAGGTTCCCAGAATGAGGTAACACGTCGAACACGATAAGGTTCTATAACAATCAAACCGACGACCGCGGCAATACCTGCCACCATCAAGGCGATAAACTGTGAAAGCTTGGCACCAGCAATGAATAGCATGCCGAACAGGGTCACTAGCATTACGACCACAGTACCTAAATCGGGCTGGCCTAGCAGCAGCACGGCAAAAGCGCCGAATACCATGATCGGTTTACCAAAACCACCGAAGAAGGTTTTTCTCACTTCATCTTGCTTCCGAACCAAGTAGCCCGCCATAAAGATAAACAGCGATAACTTGGCGACTTCAGCGGGTTGTAAGTTAAATAGCCCTAATGGGATCCAACGCGATGCGCCGTTAACCGACTTACCGACGGCTAATACCACAATCAGCAAGAAGAAGGACAAGCCCAGTAGATACATACTGTATTGAAACCAGCGTTGCATCGGGATTTGCAATATGACGCTAGAGACACCTAACGCCAATACAAGGAAGATGGCATGACGGAACATAAAGTGAAACGGCTGATCGGTTAAACGAGCACTGATGGGGAACGAAGCAGACGTCACCATCACCAAACCTGTCAGCATTAGCCCAAGAGCAATCCACACCAATTGACGATCGTAAAGCGCCTCGGGAGTAGCACGGTTTAGCCACTGCCAGATGGATTGATTAATCTCTTTGACTCTTTGCACTGAATGTTAGTCCTTCAACACGTTAAGCATACTCATGAGCAAGCTCAGTGAACGCATCACCTCTTGCCATGAAATTATTAAATTGATCGAAGCTTGCGCACGCCGGAGACAGCATCACCATATCTCCAGCCACCAGCTGTGGCGAGATAGATTCGATTATCTGCTGCATGGTATCGAACTTTTGTGCCGATGGGTGCAGAGGCATGAATTGATCTGCATCTTCACCGAAACAACACAGCTGAACACGCTCAAGTTGCGCCAATACTGGTTCAAGCTCACTAAAGTCAGCACCTTTACCAACGCCGCCAACCAAAAGATATAACGTACCTTGATACTCCAACCCAGACAGGGCTGCCAATGTGCTGGCTACATTCGTTGCTTTGGAGTCATTAACCCATTTGATTTCGCGCTTGTCAGCCACGACTTGGCAACGATGCGTCAAACCGTTATAGGCCTTCAAAGCATCAAGACTTTTGCTGTAGTCGATACCAACTTGCTTCAATAGTGCAAGTGAGACTAACGCATTCGCCACATTGTGACGTCCAACCAATGTTAAATCTTGGGTAGCAAGGACAGGTTTACCGTGATCGACCAACCACTCAGTACTATCAATCGTTGATACACCAAACTCTTGGTTATCTAGGCCAAAAGTCAACAATGGCATTGTCTGGTCAGGGTAAGTCTCTTTGTCTTCACGATTAACAGTCGCACACTGCGCGTTATTAAAGATTCTTAACTTGGCCTCACGGTAATCAGCCATGCCTTGATAGCGATCCATATGATCTTCAGACAGATTTAAGAATGCCGCAGCGGCAAGTTTTAAATTCGATGTAGTTTCTAACTGAAAACTTGAAAGTTCAAGGACATATAAATCCGCATCAAGTTCTAGAAGGTCTAGGGCAGGAATGCCAATATTGCCGCCAACGCCAACATTAAGCCCAGCAGCCTTAGCAAGCACACCAGTCAGATCAGTCACGGTACTCTTACCGTTTGAACCAGTAATCGCCACAACAGGCTTATCTACAGCCCAACCAAACAGCTCGATGTCGCCAACGACAGGCGTACCCGCTTGAAGCACATCTTGAATTTCAGGTGTCGCTAAAGCAATGCCTGGGTTAGCAACCACCAGATCAGCCTCAGCTAGCCATTGGCTATTCCAGCTTCCAGAATGCAGCTCAACCGACTCAGGCAAAGATTCCTTTCCTGGTGGTAGCTCTCGCGTATCAATTACCTTTACGCAAGTATGGGGCTGATATTTTACGAGATGTTTAACGACAGAGAGCCCGGTAATACCGAGCCCCACAACCACTACATTTTGAATATTTTGCCAACGTTCCATTTAAACAAGATGCTCTTAATAGTTTTAAAGAGCCCCTATTCAGAGGCTCATACAGGATTAACGAACTTTCAGTGTCGCTAGGCCAACCAGTACTAATACCATTGAGATTATCCAAAAACGCACGATAACACGCGGCTCTGGCCAACCTTTAAGTTCATAGTGGTGGTGAATCGGTGCCATGCGGAAAATACGCTGACCACACAATTTGTAAGAGCCCACCTGCAGAATCACTGACAGAGTCTCCATTACAAACACACCACCCATGATCACTAGTACCAACTCTTGACGAACGAGTACCGCAATCACACCTAACGCACCACCCAGTGCTAGAGAGCCAACATCGCCCATGAATACTTGTGCTGGGTAAGTGTTAAACCATAGGAAGCCAAGGCCTGCACCAACGATAGCAGTACATACCACCACCAGTTCAGAGGTGTATGGGATGTATGGAATGTGTAGGTATGCTGCAAAGTTAACGTTACCTGTCGCCCAAGCGATAACAGCAAAACCCGCAGCAACCATAACCGTTGGCATAATCGCCAAGCCATCTAGGCCATCAGTTAGGTTTACCGCGTTACTGGTACCCACAATAACAAAGTAAGTTAGAACAATGTACAGTAAACCAAGTTGTGGCATCACATCTTTAAAGAAAGGCACCACTAATTGTGTCGCAGCAGTGTCTTGCCCATGAGCATACAGAGCAAACGCCACAACCAATGCAATAGCCGATTGCCAGAAGTACTTCCAACGCGCAATCAAGCCATCAGTGTTCTTACGAACGACTTTACGATAATCATCAACAAAACCAACTGCACCGTAACCGCCTAGCACGACAAGTACGGCCCAAACGTAAGGGTTTGATAAGTCAGCCCAAAGTAAGACCGTAATGATGATCGCAGCAAGGATCATCACACCACCCATGGTTGGTGTACCACGCTTACTGAAGTGAGATTCTGGGCCGTCATTACGAACAACTTGGCCAATTTGCAGCATTTGCAGACGCTCAATTAAACGAGGTCCCATCCACAGCGACAGACATAAAGCCGTCAAAATGCTCGCGATTGCACGAAACGATAAGTATTCGAACAAACGGAAAAAAGAAAAGTGTGGCTGTAGTAGATCTGCAAGCCAAATTATCATGAAAAGTTCTCCTTTAAAGCAGCGGCTATTTTACTCATTCCTGCACTATTGGCGCCTTTTACCAACAAGGTATGTGGCGCGTTTTCTGGCAAGCTCAAGTGCTGCTCTATGTGCGCGATCATCGCTTCATGCGTTGCAAAGTGAGTG
The DNA here is from genome assembly GCF_041439475.1 of Vibrio sp. 1S139. Taxonomy (NCBI): domain Bacteria; kingdom Pseudomonadati; phylum Pseudomonadota; class Gammaproteobacteria; order Vibrionales; family Vibrionaceae; genus Vibrio; species Vibrio sp. 1S139. Next base: position 45,284 of record NZ_JBGOOD010000023.1, on the reverse strand, counting down.
CCGTTACACACTTCACTAATCACCTTGGTATCATCACCGTAAGTGAGTACATGCTCAAAAGCGAATGGGGCAGCATATTCACCGACTTGACGGTGAAGTGCAAGGCTTTCATCGCCTAACTCAGCCATATTGCCTAAAATCAACCAACGCTGACCTTTGAAGCTCGACAACAATTTAGCTGCAGCCTTCATTGCCGGTACACTGGCGTTGTAACTGTCATCTATCAGCTTGATATTCTGACTTAATTGTTGAACCTCAACTCGGCCTTTAACTGAGATAAGATTCGCTAAACCGCTTTTAATTTCTGCAAGCGTGGCACCGAATTGAATGCTCAGTGCTGCTGCGGCTAATGCGTTGGCTACATTGTGCTGACCAATAATGCCAAGTTCGACATCGATAGCGCCTTGCGGGGTCTGCATATCAAAGCAAGCTTCACCCTGCTCGTTGATGCGAATATTCGTCGAAAAGTAATCCGCCGTGTCATCACTTTCAGAAAAGGTCAGTACGTTTTTGTCTGCAAGCACATCTTTCCAGAAGTCACCACCATTGCTCTCTAGGTTAACAATAGCAGTATCACCAGCAGCAAGCCCCTGAAAAATTTCGCCTTTCGCTTGTTTAACACCATCAATTGAGCCAAAGCCCTCTAGATGCGCGGCAGCAACGTTATTCACTAAGGCCACCTGTGGTTTCACAAGCTGCGTGGTATAGGCAATTTCACCAATGTGGTTCGCGCCCAGTTCTATCACGGCATAGTCGTCATTGGGTTCACTGCGCAGCAAGGTTAGTGGTACTCCAATATCATTATTGAAGTTACCCGCTGTAAACAGCACTTTGCCACGTTGTTGTAGAATACTCGCGACCATCTCTTTGACGGTCGTTTTGCCACAGCTTCCTGTTATCGCCATGGTTGGCACGTTACATTGTTTGTGGATCCAAGCACTTAGCTGACCTAAAGCAAGTTTAGTGTCTTCAACAACAACTTGAGTAATATTTAGGTCAAGTTTTCGTTGAACTAATAACGCACTCGCATTGGCCTCAACAGCCTGACCACAAAAATCATGCGCATCAAAACGTTCACCTACAAGAGCAACAAACAGTGCACCTTCTTCAACGGTGCGAGTATCGGTAGAAACCGCATTGATCAAACTATTGCTCGATTTGCCAGCCTCTATCAGCTGACCGTACACCGCTGAGCAGATCTGCTCGAGTGATACATCAATCATTATGAAATACCTAAAAGTTGTAGTGCTGACTCTCGATCCGAATAGTGGATCGTTTTGTCTTTCAATACTTGGTAATCCTCATGGCCTTTACCTGCCAGAAGAATAATGTCGTTATTACCCGCCTGCTCTAGAGCAAACTTAACCGCCTGAAAGCGATCGTGTTCAACAAAGGCGACTTCAGGCTCACTTAAACCTGCCAGCATGTCTTTAACAATCAATGCCGGGTCTTCACTGCGAGGGTTGTCATCTGAAATAATAATGTTATCGGCGAACTGCTCTGCGGTAACCGCCATCATAGGGCGCTTGCCTGTATCTCGATCACCACCGCAGCCAAAGATTGCCCATAGCTTTCCAGAGCAATGTACACGTAGTGCTGCCAATGCTTTCTCTAATGCGTCAGGTGTATGCGCGTAGTCGACAACCACTTTCGCTTTGTTTGGTACTTGGAACAATTCCATACGGCCAATCACAGGTTGCAATTGAGGTGCTGTGTCGATCAAGGTTTGCTTGTCGATGCCTAGTACAAGTAGGGTCGCGAAAGCAACCAATACATTTGATGCGTTGAACTGGCCAATTAAAGGAACAGACAGTTGTCCCTGCCCCCAGCTACCATCAAAAGCGAGTTTGATACCCGTCTCTGCATAAGCAACATCCGATGCCCATACTGACTGCTGGTAGCCCGATAACGGAAGCAATGACACAGCTACTGCATTGGACAGATCAGCCATCCAAGCTTTACCGACTTCATCATCAACATTAATCACAGCGTGCTTACACTTATGCTGAGTAAACAAGCTCTTCTTAGCCAGAGCGTACTCTTGCATCGTGCCGTGGTAATCCAAGTGGTCACGGCTCAAGTTAGTAAATACACCAGCCTCAAAATCCAATGCCTTAACTCGGCCTTGAACCAAACCATGAGACGAGATTTCCATCGCGGTATAAACAGCGTTTTCTTCAGCCAACTCACTCAGCGTACGTTGTATTTCAATCGCACTACCGGTCGTATTCGCCGCCGTTTTAAGGTTGTCTAGAAAACCGTTACCCGTGGTGCCCATTACCGCAGAGCGTTGGCCGACTAAATCTAGCCACTGAGCAATCAATTGGGTGATAGTGGTTTTGCCATTGGTGCCGGTAACACCAATCAGCTTAGTCGCCTGAGACGAGTAAACACGACCGGCCAACTCAGATAACACCAAGTTAAGGTCTTTAATGTAAACAACCGGAACAGCATCCAACCACTCAATCAGACCATGGGCCTTTTCAGCATCAGCTTGTGCGATAACGGCATTGGCTCCCTGTGAGACCGCTTTGTCAATGAAACGACGGCCATCAACAGCATGCCCAACTACAGCAACAAAAATATCGCCGTCTTTGATGGCACGACTATCCAACTCCAACTGTTCAACGGCAATCGCATCCAGCTCAGGTGAACTAAAGTCACCCCAAGGAGAAAATAAAGATGACAGCGTGAGGCTATTACTCATATTGAATCCTGATTGGCTCTATTCTTGAAACTTGTTTTCATCAGCAGGGACATTCAGAATTTGCAGTGCGCCCTTCATGATTTCAGAAAAAACAGGGGCTGCGACCGAACCACCATAGTAGAGGTCACCTTGAGGTTCATTGATCATCACAACCAAAGAGACTCTTGGGTCACTCACTGGAGCAACACCTGCGGTATAGGCGAAGTACTCGTCTCCATAACCACCGGAAATCGCTTTTCTAGATGTACCTGTTTTTGCTGCTACTCGGTAACCCGGCACGGCGGCTCTTGTCGCTGTACCGCCCTTTTGGGTTACGCCTTCTAGCATGTTCAAAACCAACTCAGCATTTTCGCGCTTGATGATCTGTTTTGAGAAATCTTGGTCGTTGCTTTTAACGATATGGATAGGTTCGTAAACACCGTGATTCGCTAACGTCGCATAGGCATGAGCCAATTGCAGCGGAGTAATCGCTAGACCATAACCAAAGGATAAGGTAGCGATTTCAAACTTAGACCAGCGTCGACGGTTCGGGAAAATACCCGCGGTCTCACCGACTAGATTCAGCCCAGACATCTCGCCAAGACCAACAGAACTGTACATGCCCAGTAGCGCTTCAAGTGGCATATCCAGTGCTAACTTCGCCACACCGATGTTACTCGACTTCTTAAGGATTAACGCCAAGTCTGCCTTACCAACTTTGGAAGTATCACGTACACGGCTACCACCGATTTGCATGATGCCGTTACCCGTATCAATTACAGTATCAGCATCCGCGGTACCATTTTCGAGAGCGGCAAGAACAACAAACGGCTTAACCGTCGAACCTGGCTCAAAAGCATCGGTGATCACGCGGTTACGCATCTTAAAGCTTTGTAAATCAGCACGATTGTTTGGGTTGTAAGACGGTGCGTTAACCATGGCCAAAACCGCACCCGTTTTTACGTCTAATAAGATGGCAGATCCAGACGTCGCCTTGTGATCGGCTACCGCCTGTTTAATCGCTCGATAAGCGATGGCTTGTAAGCGCTGATCGATGGTCAATTCGAGTGGTTTACCTTCTTCACGCTCTTCTAGTGCAATGTTTTCAACTACTCGCCCGTAACGGTCTTTACGGATTGTACGTTTACCTGCTTCACCCGTGAGCCACTTATCGTAGCTGCGCTCGACACCTTCTAGGCCGTGTCCATCAATGCCGGTAACACCGATAAGGTGCGCACTGACTTCGCCTGCAGGGTAGTAACGTCGAGATTCCGCTTTCAGGCCAACACCCACCAGCTTAAGCTCACGGATATACTTAGCCATTGCAGGGCTAACTTGTCTTTGCAGGTAAATAAATCGACGGGATTTGTTGCTAGAGATCTTGTCGATCATCGATTGTCGCTCTAAGCCAAGTACATCGGCTAACGCGTACCAACGATCAATTTGGGCCATGCCGTTTTTATCGAAAATCGTTTTAGGATCGGCCCATACCGCTTCAACTGGAACACTCACAGCAAGCGGCTCGCCATTGCGGTCTGAAATAATACCGCGAGCAGAAGGAATAGCCTTAACACGTACTGAGCGAAGGTCGCCCTGACGAATTAAGTTATCTGGTTCAATAATTTGGATGTAAGCCACACGACCAACCAGCGCAGCAAAGGCAAGAAACACGAAAGCAATAACGACGTTGAAACGCCATTTAATAAGAATTGGATCCGAATCCTTTTCGCTCTTCACTCGCTCTTTCGTTGGTTTCTTAACGGCTTTTGCGGGTGCTTTTTCCTTTTTACCGGTCATTTCAGTGTGATCACAACTTCTTTTTCAGAGTCTGGACGTTTCATGTCTAGCTCTCTTTTTGCCGATGCTTGAACGCGACTATGTTCAGCCAGAGCCGTCTCTTCAAGCATTAAATTTCGCCACTCATCATCAAGCTGTTCTCGCTCCACCAACGCCGTGTCTTTTTGCGTGATCGCCTGACGTGACATATGTGTCGTAAGAACGACCCCCATCGCACTCGCGAAGATACAGATAAGCAGCATCAATGGGACCTTGCCCACGGAGATCAAATCAAAAAATATTATCTTGGCTAAGTTCGGTTTGGAGGTCTTCATTGACTATAGCTTTTCTGCGATTCGTAATACTGAGCTACGCGAACGAGTATTCTCATCCACTTCATCTTTAGAAGGCTTGATCGCTTTACCAACAGGCTTAAGATCAGCACTGCCTAGCGCTTTGATCTGCTCTTCTGTTAGTGGCAGGCCATGTGGTACTTGCGGACCTTGGCTCTCTTTACGGATAAAGCGCTTCACCATGCGGTCTTCAAGAGAGTGAAAGCTAATAACAGACAAACGGCCTTCAGGAGCAAGAATGCTTGCTGCGCCTTTCAGGGCTGTATCGATCTCTTCAAGTTCACTGTTGATGTAGATACGGAAGGCTTGGAAAGCACGTGTTGCTGGGTGCTTTTTCTCTTTGAAGCTTTTTGGAGCTACATCCGAGATAAGCTTAGCCAACTGACCAGTGCGCGTTAGAGGTTCGTTCTCTTCATTCTCTTGATAAGCGATGATGCCTTTCGCGATACGACGAGCGTGTTTGTCTTCACCGAACTCACGGATAACCCATGTGATGTCATCAAGATCGGCTTCAACTAACCACTGAGAGACAGGAATACCGGTTGTTGGGTCCATACGCATATCAAGCGGACCGTCTTTCATGAAGCTAAAGCCACGCTCAGCGTCATCTAGCTGTGGTGAAGAAACACCTAGATCCAGTAACACACCATCCACTTGACCGACTAAGTCATAACGCTCCGCATATTCAGCCATACCTGAGAACGGGCCGTGAATAATCGTAAAACGAGGGTCATCAATCTTTTGCGCTTCTGCAATCGCTTGTGGATCGCGGTCAATACTAAAGAGTCGTCCATTCTCGCCCAGTTTAGACAGGATTGTACGGCTGTGACCACCACGGCCAAAAGTACCATCGATGTAGGTACCGTCAGGTTTGATCGCAAGTCCGTCAATAGATTCGTTAAGCAATACTGAAATATGTTTGAATGCTTCTGTCATAGTCTTCTCAGTGAGTGGATTGAGCCATTAGTTCGGCAATAATTTGTTCTATTAACGTTTTAGTGTACTGATTTCACGCCGTATCTCCACCATATTGTGTATAGGCTTTGGGAATTTTTGACCCAAGCTCATATCAGGGTGAAGGATTCTAAGGAAATCTAAATAATTTACGTCAATATAAAGCAAAAAACCCATCACTACCGTTAAGTAATGATGGGTTCTTTATATAGGTGGAGTTGACACATACGCCGGGTTCTGTTCCGCTTGCGCGGCGGTAACCATTCGTCTAGGCCTGCAATCGCTCACAGGCTCAAGCAATCTACCCGCCCCCATACGCGAGCAACGCAATGTGAGGGCCTATTTGATCTTGCTCCGGGTGGAGTTTACCTTGCTACGAACTGTTGCCAGTCGCACGGTGCGCTCTTACCGCACCCTTTCAGCCTTACCTGTGCCCCTTCCGAAGAAATGAGGCCATCGGCGGTCTTCTCTCTGCTGCACTTGTCGTGGGCTCGCGCCCCCCAGACGTTATCTGGCACCCTGCTCTATGGAGCCCGGACGTTCCTCCCCTCTGCCAGTCTCCCGAAGGACTTCAACGTCAGTTTCCCGAAGGACCTCAACGTCAGTCTCCCGAAGGACATCAGCAAAGCAGCGATTACCCGTTCAACTCCGAGGGCGGATTGTATAGAGATTAGAGTGCAGTGTCTAGCGAGATCACAAATATGCTGCAAACCGCTAAGTAAACGCATGAATTTCACACAATCCAGACAAAAAAAGAGGAATGAAGGGACGACCTTCATTCCTCACAAGCTTTAAAATAGCACTCTAGCGACTTATACACTGAGCAGCTATTTATCTATTCAGCGTTAACCATCTAGGTGCTCAAGGCCCCACTTGTACAGCGCGTTCTTTTTCAGGTTGTAGATTTCAGCTGTCATTGCCGCCGCTTTTTTAAGAGGTAACTCTTTAGTTAGGATACCCAGAGTACGAGTCGCTTCGTCTGGCAGTTCTGTGCTCGCTTCTTCACGATGACCATGAATCAGTAACACCATCTCACCGCGCTTACGGTTCGAATCTTCTTCAATCCACTCAATCAACTCACCCAGTGGCAATCCTTGAATTGTTTCGAATGTCTTAGTCAGCTCACGTGCCAAGACAACTTCACGGTCTGGGCCTAAGATCACAAGCATATCTTGTAGAGAATCTGAGATTCGATGTGGTGATTCGTAGAAGATACACGTGCGCTCTGCTTTCGCGATCTCTAGGAACTTATCTTTACGACCTTTGCTCTTTGGCGGCAAAAAGCCTTCAAAGCTGAAACGATCAGACGGTAAACCAGACGCACTCAATGCCGTAATCACTGCACAAGCACCAGGAAGTGGCACAACTCTCACACCCGCTTGACGACATTGTGAGACAAGATGGTAACCTGGGTCACTGATTAAAGGTGTACCCGCATCAGAGACTAATGCGATAGACTGACCTTCTAATAACCTTTCGACTAGAACTTGCGCTTTAGTTTGTTCATTATGATCATGTAAAGCGAACGTTCTGGTTGATATATTGAAGTGAGCAAGCAGCTTACCCGTGTGGCGTGTGTCTTCGGCTGCAATAACATCGACACTTGATAAAATTTCAATTGCTCTTTGAGTGATATCTCCCAAATTTCCGATTGGGGTTGGCACAATGTAGAGAGTTGGGCTCTCTGTGAGCAAGGTTTTGTTATCTGTCATTTGTTTACCATCACTTCAACGATTAATATAGATACAAATTTATACGGAATTTAAAGAACTCATGGCAACGATGAACCATAAGAGACTCAGTGTACCACGCTTACTAACTCCAATTGCATTAGCAATTACATTGGCGGCTTGTTCTTCAGGTCCTCAAGCACCAACGAGCGTTGATATTACACTAGATCCAGCGCAATCAACTGAAAGTTACATGATGCAGGCGGGTAGTAGCAAAGGAAGTCTACAAAACGACTGGTTAATCATGGCGCTTAAGGCTTCTGTGCAAGTTGGAAAAACCGATCAAGCAACTCTGCTGATTAAACGCTTAGCAAAACAAGAGCTGAGCGAAACGCAACAAGCGGAATGGCAATTAGCGCGCGCTCAGCTGCTGGTGAATAACTCACAGCCAGATCAAGCTTATAGCCAACTAAACTTCCAGCCTGGGTGGAAGCTTCCGAACGAGCAGTGGAAAGATTATCACGAGCTACGCGCGAACATCTCAGAGATGAAGAGTGAGTATTTCGAGGCAAGCCGTGAGTTAGTGCTCTATTCAGAGTACCTAGAGGCTGACGACGAGCTTCAACAGCAAACTGCCGACCGTATTTGGCAAAACCTGAATAGCTACTCTCAATACGAGATTCTAGAACAGAAAACATCACCGACAGAAGATGTGCTTTCAGGTTGGTTACAACTGGCAATCTACATGAAGACGCTGAACTCAAATCTTCCAAACCTGCAGGAAACCTTATCGGATTGGTTAGCCGAGAATCCTCAGCACCCAGCTGCTACTTACACACCTCAGGCGATCACCGACATCTTGGCGCTAGAGATCAGCAAGCCAACCAGCACTGCACTGTTGCTGCCGCTAACGGGTAAATACGGTAAGCAAGCACAACTGGTACGTGATGGCTTCATCTTTGCGATGATGAACGACAAAGAACGCGAAGAAGATGCAACGCTGACAGTAATGGATACCAACGTGCAAAGTGCTGCTGAGATTAAAGCGACACTGGAAGAGAACAACGTTGATTTCATTGTGGGTCCGCTGATCAAGAGCAACATTACTAAGCTTCAGCAAGCGCAGAAAAACCACGAGAATTCGATTCCAGCTTTAGCTCTGAACATTCCAACGCAACTAGAACCTGATACCAATATTTGCTATCTCGCTCTATCGCCTGAACAAGAAGTTGCTCAGGCAGCGAAACACCTATTTGCTCAAGGCTACAAGTATCCGCTTATCCTTGCGCCAAGAGGACGTTTAGGTGAGCGTGTTGAGCAAGCGTTTAAAGAAGAGTGGAAAAAATACAGCAGCAACGATGTGGCTATCAGCTTGTTCTCTGACAAACGCCAACTGCAACGTAATGTGAATCAGGTATTTGGCTTGCAAGAGAGCCAACAACGTATCGCTCAAATGGATGGGTTACTGAACCTAGACCTAGAAACAGAGCCACGCAGCCGTCGTGATATCGATTCTGTCTACATTGTGGCTAAGAACTCAGAGCTAACGCTAATCAAACCCTTCATTGAAGTTGCAATTAACCCTGATGCTAGCCAGCCCGCTCTTTTCTCAAACTCACGCAGCAACAGCGGTGATAAGCAGTATGAAGACCTAACCGGCGTGTTCTACAGCGACATCCCACTATTGGTTGAGAACAAAAACGAGCTTAATAAAGAGCTAAACGACCTATGGCCTGCACACTCAAACGGCCAAAAGCGTCTGCAAGCACTGGGAATGGATGCATACTACCTAATGGATGCACTGCCACAGATGAAAGCCGTACAGGGTTACAGCATTCCAGGTGAAACGGGTGTGCTAACCATCGATAACAACTGTGTGGTTCAACGTGAAATCAGCTGGGCAGAGCATGGGGCTTTTTAGCCGAAAGTTCCTATCCAAACCAACCATCACCCACAAACAAGTGGGTGATAAATACGAGGCCGTGGCAAAATCTTATCTGATTAACCACGGTTTATCGTTAATAGAAGAAAACTTCATAGCAAAATGTGGCGAGATTGATCTTATAATGCGCCATAACAATACGGTTGTGTTTGCTGAGGTAAAATACCGCAAGCAAACCCGCTACGGACATGCCGCTGAAATGGTGACTGCCAAGAAGTCACAGAAACTGCTCAAAACAGCCAATGTTTGGCTTATGCAGCAAGGCTTGTCGGTGCACTCTACAGATTTCAGGTTTGATATTGTTGCCATTGAAGGGCCGAATGACACTATCGACTGGATTCAAAACGCGATTACCCAAGGATAAACATGCTAGACAGCATTAAAGAAAGTTTCACAGAAAGTATTCAAATCCAAATTGCGGCTGCAGAAGCTCTGCCTGACGCAATCACGCATGCCGCTCAAGCAATGGTTGCGACCTTGCTTAACGGAAACAAAATTCTTTGTTGTGGTAATGGTGGTTCGGCGTCGAATGCTCAGCAATTTGTATCGTGCCTACTCAACCGGTTTGAAACAGAGCGCCCTAGCCTTCCAGCAATGGCACTCACAACAGACAACACAACGCTAACGGCTGTGGCTAACGACTACCACTATGAAGAGATCTTCTCTAAGCAGGTGCGTGCATTCGGTCAAACTGGCGATATTCTGTTGGCTATCTCGACTAGCGGTAACAGCAAGAACATCATCAAGGCAATGGAAGCGGCGGTAACTCGCGACATGACCATCATCGCCTTTACCGGTAAAGATGGTGGTGAGATGGCAGGTTTGCTTGGTGAACACGATGTAGAGATTCGTATCCCGTCACACCGTACAGCGCGCATTCATGAAGTACACATGGTGACACTGCACTGCCTATGTGACCTAATCGATCAAGTACTCTTCCCTGCCCACGAAGAGTGATATACGGAGCATCACAATGAAATCATTAACCTCTATGAGGCTGTTTAAGCTGATTAATGTTTCGCTACTTACACTGTCTCTGTCTGGTTGTGCTGGCATTTTCATTGCTGGTGCTGCAACTACTGCAAACCTAGTCACAGATACGCGAACAACCAAAGAGATTTGGAACGACAACAACATCGAATTTGAAGTTGCAGCGATTACCAATAAACAACCATTCCGTGGCAATGTACGTGTCACCGCAAGCTCATACCGAGGTTCAGTGGTGTTGATGGGGCAAGCAACCACAGATTCAGAACGTCGCGCTTTTGAAAACCAAGCCAAAGAAGTGGCTGGCGTTGAGAGCATCCACAATCAAGTTCGAGTGAAAGAACCTTTGTCTGTAAGTGCTATCAGTAAAGACAGCTGGATTACCACTAAGGTGAAATCAGCTCTGCTTGCGAATGCTGAGCTTAACGGCATCAAAGTAAAAGTGATTACTGAGGATTCAGAAGTATTCCTACTTGGACTCGTGACTAGAGAGCATGCCGATATCGCGACAGAAGTTGCGCGTAACATATCTGGCGTAAAACAGGTTATTCGAGCGTTTGAATACGGTGAAGAAGAGACGGCTGTTAACTAGCCGTAAGCCAGTCAACTAAATGCGATATAGCAGAAAAGAAAAAGCAGCGACGAGTCGCTGCTTTTTTATTTGGTTCGTTATCTAATACCAATCGTAGTAAATAATCTATCATTCTAGCTTGTTAAAAATTTCGATAACTGCGTTAGAATTTTTGATTGTAGAATAACTACTTATCAAAAAATTCCGCCTTGCTCTCAAGCTTTTTTCCTGCGCTATTTCTGATCACTTACTTACTGTGATTGGTATAACTAACGTTATTTGATAACACGAAGGCTTGGGCGACCTTTCGCTGGACGAGGTGGCTCAGGATCTGAGTCTGGCTCTTCAGCATCTACGTCTGCCGTTGCTACGCTCAAAGATGGGCCTTTTTCTGGTTCTTCAAAAGGACTTTCTTCAATCCCTTCTTCAAACGCTTCCATGTAAGCCTCTTCAGGTTCAAACATGGTACCAGCACCATTTTCACGAGCATAAATCGCTTGTACTGCGTAAAGCGGAACGATCACAGAGTGTGGACGACCACTAAAGCGAGCACTAAACGTCACAGCTTCGTTACCCAGTTCAAGTTGTCCAACCGCACGAGGCGCGATGTTCAGAATGATCTGACCATCTTGAACAAACTCTTCTGGAACTCGCACACCCGGTAATGTTGCTTCAACAACAAGGTGTGGAGTTAGTTCGTTATCAACCAGCCACTCATAAAATGCACGAAGCATGTATGGTCGGCGTGGAGTCATATTAGAAATATCCATAAACGCTTAGCGAACGAGTCGCATCTCACGCTCAGCTTCAGTTAGAGAAGCTAGGAATGAATCACGTTCGAATACGCGGTTCATGTAAATCTTAAGCTCTTTAGAACCAGGACCAATTAGTTCGATACCAAGCTCAGGTAAACGCCATAATAGCGGAGCTAGGTAACAATCAATTAGGCTAAACTCTTCGCTCATGAAGTATTCATACTCAGCGAAGATAGGAGCAAGAGTCAGTAGGTCGTTGCGCAGTTTAACGCGAGCTGCTTCAGATTCTTCAGCGTTGCCTTTAACGATCTTCTCTGCAACTGAATACCAGTTACGCTCAATGCGGTACATCATTAGACGGCTGTTACCACGAGCAACCGGGTATACAGGCATCAACGGTGGGTGAGGGAAACGCTCATCTAGGTATTCCATGATGATCTTCGAGTCATATAGAGCAAGCTCACGATCAACAAGAGTAGGTACTGATTTGTACGGGTTCAGTTCAACAAGCTCTGCTGGTAGATTTTTTTCATCAACCAACTCAACTTCAACACTTACGCCTTTTTCAGCAAGAACGATGCGCACCTGATGGCTATACATATCAGAAGCACTTGAGAAAAGAGTCATTACAGAACGTTTATTGGCAGCTACAGCCATGGAGCCCTCCAGTACACTTTAAATAAAAACAATGGAGGCCTAAAGCCTCCATTGAACATTAACATAATTTGGGAATTAGCACGGTATTATAGCACAATTAGTGCACATCACGCCAATACTCTTTCTTCAGCAAAATCACGATGATAGTGAAGATTACTAAGAAGGCCATTACCCACCAACCCATAGCGTGACGCTCAAGTTGAACTGGGTCGCCCGAGTAAACCAAAAAGTTAACAAGGTCACGAACTGCTTCGTCGTATTCACCAGCACTTAATTCGCCAGAGCCGTCAGTCTCAGTGCCAACAACAACCGTCACTTCCTCGCCATCTACCATATGAGTATCGTAGATTGGTGTTGGGATACCTTGCAGTTCTTCAAGAACGTGCGGCATACCAACGCTTGGGAAAACAATGTTGTTCACGCCAAATGGACGAGACGGATCTTCATAGAAAGTACGAAGGTAAGTGTACAGCCAGTCTGCGCCACGAACACGAGCAACCAATGTTAGGTCTGGTGGCGGAGCACCAAACCAACTTGCCGCTTGATCAGAAGGCATAGCATTAACCATCAAGTCACCGATTTTCGCTTCAGGGTCGAAAATCAGATTTTCCTTCATAAGATCAACGGGGATCTCTAAATCATTCGCAACACGTTCATAGCGCTGGTACTGCGTTGAGTGACAAGCGAAACAGTAGTTCATGAACATCTTAGCGCCATTTTGCAATGAAGCTTTGTCTGTTAAATCATTGTTCGCTTTGTCTAATGGTACGTTTGCACCCGCTGCCATCACCAGTGACGGCAACATAGCAAATAAAATTACAATCCACTTTTTCATTTGAATGTCACCCTTTCTGGTAATGGTTTCGTCGCTTCATTTTTACTGTAGAACCACAGTAGAACGAAGAACATGAAGTAACCTAAGCTAAAGATTTGAGCCAGTAGCGTGTATGTTGGCGTTGCTGGAAGCGCACCAAGTACACCAAGCGCAATAAAGCTTATTGTGAATTGGATGATGTTAATCAAATGCAGTTTGCTACGGTAACGGTAAGAACGCACTTTACAACGGTCGAACCATGGTAGTAGGAATAGCACAACAATAGATGCGCCCATTGCTACAACACCTAGCAACTTATCAGGAACAGCACGCAGAATTGCGTAAAACGGCGTGAAGTACCATACCGGAGCGATGTGCTCTGGTGTTTTCAGTGGGTTAGCAGCTTCAAAGTTTGGCGGCTCAAGGAAGAATCCACCCATCTCTGGGTTAAAGAACAGCACATAACAGAAGAAGAATAGGAAACCGGCCACACCAACCATATCTTTCACGGTCCCGTATGGGTGGAAAGGAATAGAGTCAATGATGTCGTATTTCTTAGTGTAATCCTTGTGGAATGGGAACTGCGTTTTGTAGTCGTCGCCCATTGTGCCTTTAGGAAGTTTCGTCTCAATACCGTCTGGGTTGTTCGAACCCACTTCGTGCAGTGCTAGTACGTGAAGTACGATAAGCAGCAGAAGTACAATTGGTAGAGCGATAACGTGCAGTGCGAAGAAACGGTTCAGCGTTGCACCAGAGATGATGTAGTCACCACGGATCCAAAGCGTTAGGTCATCACCGATAACAGGGATCGCACCAAACAGAGAAATGATTACCTGAGCACCCCAGTAAGACATTTGACCCCATGGTAGTAGGTAACCCATGAAAGCCTCAGCCATAAGCACTAAGAAGATCAACATACCGAAGATCCAAAGTAGCTCACGAGGCTTTTGGTAAGAACCATAGATTAGGCCACGGAACATGTGCAGGTAGATAACAACGAAGAATGCCGAAGCACCTGTTGAGTGCATGTAACGTAGTAGCCAACCGTATTCCACATCACGCATGATGTATTCAACAGAAGCAAATGCACCCTCACCTGACGGTACGTAGTTCATTGTTAGCCAAATACCCGTAAGGATTTGGTTAACCAATACCAACATTGCCAAAGAACCGAAAAGGTACCAAAAGTTAAAGTTCTTAGGCATTGGGTATTCAGATAAATGCTTTTTATACGCATTCATCGCGGGTAGACGTTTCTCTACCCAATCAAGCAATCCTTGCATTACGCGTCTCCCTCGTCCACACCGATCATGATCTTAGTGTCACTCAAATACATATGCTTTGGTACAACAAGATTCAATGGAGCTGGTACGCCTTGGAATACTCGACCTGCCATATCAAACTTTGAACCATGACAAGGACAGAAGAAACCAGACTTAACACCCTGAACTTGTTCTGCAAAAGAATCCGGCAGGTAAGTTGGAGAACAACCTAAGTGCGTACAGAAACCAACAGCAACGAAGAATTCCGGCTTAATTGAACGGAACTCGTTCTGTGCGTATTCTGGTTGTTGTTCAGCTTCAGATTGAGGGTCACGAAGTTGACCACCGATCGATTTTAGGTTTTCTAGTACCGACTCAGCACGGCGTACAACCCATACAGGTTTACCTTGCCACTCGACACGAACCATTTGTCCCGGTTCTAACTTACTGACTTCCACTTCCACCGGCGCGCCCGCAGCTTTCGCCTTGGCACTCGGATTCCATGATTTAATAAAAGGCACGGCTACAGCAGCTGCTCCTAAACCACCAACAACGGCTGTTGTTGCGGTTAAGAAACGCCTGCGACCGTTATTTAAAGGCGCGTTGCTCATCCAAACATTCTCCCATTTGCTCCTTGTGGATTGAAATAATTCCGATTAAAGAGCATGGCTAACAAAATATGTATTTAGTTCTATTTATTGACGGCAAATGATAAATAAAACCCTACTTTTTGACAAGATAAAGCTACCTTTTTGTAACAATCATGAGGCAAAGCGCACATTGGGTTACAAAAGCTTTCAAAATATAAGAATTTGGAAATAAAACGAGGAAGGGAAAGCGTTTAGAGGGGGTATAAAAACAAAAAGCCCGGCATATAGCCGAGCTTTGAACCACAATTCCAGTCGTAAAACTGGGGGCGTGTACTTTTTCGTAAAGAAAAATTAACGCTTAGAGAATTGAGGTTTACGACGTGCTTTACGTAGACCAACTTTCTTACGTTCAACGCAACGAGCGTCACGAGTAACGTAGCCAGCTGCACGTAGAGCAGGACGTAGAGTTTCATCGTACTCCATAAGAGCGCGAGTGATACCGTGGCGGATTGCGCCAGCTTGACCAGAAATACCACCACCAGAAACAGTGATGTAAAGGTCAAGTTTCTCAGTTAGTTCAACTAGCTCAAGAGGTTGCTTAACAACCATACGAGAAGTTGGACGACCGAAGTAAACATCAAGGCTACGCTTGTTGATTACGATCTCACCAGAGCCTGGTTTGATGAAAACACGAGCTGCTGAGCTTTTGCGACGACCAGTGCCGTAGTATTGATTCTCTGCCATTTTCATAATCCCCTTAGATGTCTAGTACTTGTGGCTGTTGAGCAACATGGTTGTGCTCAGTACCAGCGTACACTTTAAGCTTACGGTACATCGCGCGGCCTAGAGGACCACGTGGAAGCATACCTTTAACTGCTAGTTCTAGAACCATTTCTGGTTTCTTAGCAATTAGCTTTTCAAAAGTGATAGTTTTAAGACCACCTGGGAACTCTGAGTGACGGTAGTAAACCTTACCCTTAGCTTTGTTACCAGTTACAGCAACTTTCTCAGCGTTAACAACGATGATGTAATCACCAGTGTCTACGTGAGGAGTGTATTCTGCTTTGTGCTTGCCGCGTAGGCGAGAAGCGATTTCACTTGCTAGACGGCCAAGAGTTTTGCCTTCAGCGTCTACAACATACCAGTCGCGTTTTACAGTTTCTGGTTTAGCAACGAAAGTTTTCATGCTAATAATTACCTATTTAAAAAATTTACACTTAAGGAATACTCGCGTATTCCCACTGTCTAAGAGTTACCATTCATCACCCCTTCGAGTGTTGGAAAACTCTTGGCATAACGTGATTTTACTCATCGCTAGAGGCCCGCAGTAACGGTAGGTCGCAGGATTATAGAGAAGAGCGAAGAAAAAATCACCTCTTTTTGAACAAAATCACGATTTTTTTAATTCTATTTCTTATTCGAGATAATCAAAGCTAACTTAAGTGTTCTTTTGCCAAATATTCATGGCTCTGCATTTCAATTAAACGCGACTGACAACGTTTAAATTCAAACTCTAGCTGACCATGGGTGTATAGCTTTTCTAGCTCCACTTCCGCTGAAATAATCAGCTTCACATTGCGCTCGTAGAACTCATCAACTAATGCAATGAAGCGCCTAGCAGCGTCATCTGAAGTCGCGCCCATTTGCAATACATCCGCCAATAGAACTGTGTGATAAACCCGAGACAACTCAATATAGTCGTTCTGGCTACGAGCCGACTGACAAAGCTGAGCAAAGGTACCATGCAGTACGCCATCACTCGCTTCGACTACATCTAATTGACGGTGGTTAACCTCTATCTGCTTAAGCTTCTCTTTATCTTCACCAACGAGCTGAGCGTAATACTTTTCGAGATTAATATTCGCTTGGCTATCTAGCGGGTAATGGTAAATCTCAGCCTGTTCTAAGGTACGTAGACGATAGTCAATACCACTATCGACATTAAGGATATGACAGTTGTCTTGAATGAGCTTGATGGCAGGTAAGAAACGCGCTCGCTGTAACCCGTTGCGATACAGATCCGCAGGTGGAATATTAGAGGTCGCAACCAAGATAGCGTTTCGAGCGAATAACTCTTGGAACAAGGTTCCTAGGATCATCGCATCGGTGATGTCTGAAACAAAGAATTCGTCGAAACAGATAATGTCCGCTTCTTCCTTCAACTTGTCTGCGACTAAAGGCAATGGATCACTCACATTACCTAGCGCCTTTAGCTCATCATGAACTCGATACATAAAGCGGTGAAAGTGAACACGCATTTTTTTAGTGGTCGGTAAGGCATCATAGAACGTATCCATTAGGTACGTTTTTCCTCGCCCTACGCCACCCCAAAAATAGAGACCTTTCGGTGGTTGTGGCAGTTCTGGCTTTTTGCCTAGTAATTTCTGGAAGCGAGTCAGTTGAGGAATGGGCGTATTCATGTAATCTTGAAATTGATGAAAGAGTTCATCTAAAGATTTTACGGCTTGCTCTTGTGCTGGATCTCTTTGAAATCCATGTTCTTTTATATCTTGTTCGTATTTTTTAATGGGATTCATGACGACATTTCCACAATGAAAGCAATATCAGACAACAACTAAAAATGAGCCCAAACAGTACGAGGAATAACGTGATGTGGTGAATAATGCAGCATCAAACTGCTAACTAGCGCACACGCATTTCTCTTTATACTGCGGCTTTCTCATAGTACCATGGAGCCGTATCACGTGTAACTAAGCAGTAACAAACATGTTAAAAAACAATAATAAGGAGCTGTTATGCCTTGGATGTATGCCGTTGCCGGTTTACTAGTCGGAGTTATTTTAGGGGTCGCTATTTCTCGTCTCATGACACCTGAATACAAAAAACAAAAGAACGTACAGAAAGAATTGGATAGCGCAAAGTTTGCCCTTGAGCAGCAGCGACAAGAG
The DNA here is from genome assembly GCF_041439475.1 of Vibrio sp. 1S139. Taxonomy (NCBI): domain Bacteria; kingdom Pseudomonadati; phylum Pseudomonadota; class Gammaproteobacteria; order Vibrionales; family Vibrionaceae; genus Vibrio; species Vibrio sp. 1S139. Next base: position 27,358 of record NZ_JBGOOD010000023.1, on the reverse strand, counting down.
CTGGCTGATCACTTTGCGAAATCAGCAGAAATGTTGGACACATTAGGTAAAGACTACACAAAACTGTACCAACACATGGAAAAAACAAGCTCAGAGCTGATTCCTAACCTGCCAGAGCAAGATAACCCGTTTGTGAAAACAGCCGCTGCCCATTCGGACAAGCCACAAGAGAAGCCTTCAGTAAAAGAGGCGACACTTGAGGAACAACCGAAAGATTACGCTAATGGCGCAACCGGTTTATTTACAGAGCAGAAGAAAGAAATCATGAATGCTCCCGATGTTGTTACAGCAAAAGCATCGTAAACATTTAACACTTCTGTGAACTTTACAAAGGTTTTTGAGTCATAACTTTCACTCAGGTCATTTGAAACTTATCATACTTATTAAACGTATAAGAGGGTTAAGACCTTAACTAGAGAGGAGTTTATGATGAAAAAACCTTTGCTTGCTTTATCAGTGCTAACTTTAAGCTTAAGTTCAATCATCACCCCCATTAAAGCAACAGCCGCACTGCCATTAAGTGTGGGTAATGAACAATTACCGAGCCTTGCTCCTATGCTTGAACAAGTGACCCCCGCTGTGGTTAGTATTGCCGTAGAAGGCAAACAGGTACAACGTCAGCAAATCCCTGAACAATTTCAATTCTTTTTTGGTCCAGAACAAACACGAGAGCGTCCCTTCCGCGGATTAGGCTCTGGTGTCATCATTGACGCCGAGAAAGGTCATATCGTGACCAATTACCATGTCATTAATGGTGCGGACGATATCAAAGTAAAACTGCATGATGGTCGAGAGTACGATGCTGAGCTAATCGGCGGCGACCAGATGTCTGATATCGCACTGCTAAAATTAGAAGAAGCCAAAAACCTGACCCAGATAAAAGTCGCAGACTCAGACAAACTAAGAGTTGGTGATTTTAGTGTCGCGATCGGTAACCCATTCGGACTTGGGCAAACCGTGACATCCGGTATTGTTTCTGCACTCGGCCGTAGCGGCCTGAATCTAGAAAACTTTGAAAACTTCATTCAAACCGATGCAGCAATCAACAGCGGCAACTCTGGTGGTGCGCTAGTGAACCTTAACGGTGAGCTAATTGGTATCAACACCGCCATTCTTGGCCCTAACGGAGGTAATGTCGGTATCGGCTTTGCAATCCCTTCTAATATGATGACAAACCTGACAGAACAAATTCTCGACTTCGGTGAAGTAAAACGCGGCATGCTTGGCGTTCAAGGCGGAGAAGTGACCTCTGAATTGGCAGAAGCACTCGGTTATGAATCAAGCAAGGGCGCCTTTATTAGCCAAATCGTCCCTGACAGCGCAGCCGATAAAGCAGGACTGAAAGCGGGCGATATTATTGTCTCTATTAATGGCAAACGCATTGATACCTTCAGCGAGTTAAGAGCTAAGGTCGCAACACTCGGCGCTGGTAAGCAGATTGAACTGGGTGTGGTTCGTGACGGTAAGAGCAAAACCTTTGATGTGACGCTTGGTGAATCCACCAATAATAAAACACAAGCTGAGAAGCTCCATGAAGGACTAGCTGGTGCTGAGTTAACCAACACAACAGAGAGTGACTCTGCAACGGGCGTCAAGGTATCGAATGTTGCTCAAGGTTCACCAGCCGAAGCCTATCAACTCCTGAAAGATGACATCATCATCGGAGTAAACCGCCAGCCCGTTAAGAACCTTGCTGAGTTTAGAGAGATTCTTGAAAAACAACCTGGTGTACTGGCGCTTAATATCCAGCGAGGCGACCGAACTATCTATCTTGTGATTCGATAGTCTTACGTCAGCGCAATTACAGGGAGGCTCAGTAAGTTTGCTTTAAACTTACTCAGTCTCCCTTTTCTTTAGATCAATCAAAATGCTATGCTTCACTTGTAATCAAATCAGTCATCCATTGATGGAGGCTTCACACCTTACTTGTTGAAGAGGGAAACATGCTGTCCTTTCTATTTCGTTCTATTTCCCTTGGACTCGTTTCAGCGGCGCTTATTCTTCTCGCCTTCCCGAGCTTAAGACCAGCGATTGTCGCTGACGTCACTAGCCCTAAAGTCGATAATATTGGCTCTCTTCAGATTTCATTTAACCAAGCAGTTCGCCGCGCGGCGCCTGCAGTGGTTAACATTTATAGCCGTAAATACGCTGAAAGCGATCGAAACAAACTGCTCACACAAGGTTTGGGCTCAGGGGTGATTGTTAGCGAGAAAGGCTACATCATTACCAACTTCCATGTGGTGGCTCAAGCAGACCAAATAGTTGTGGCACTTCAAGATGGCCGAGTAGCAGCTGCGCAACTTGTCGGTTCAGACAAACGCACCGATATCGCGATACTTAGAGTCAGCGGTGATAATCTACCGGTGATCCCACTCAATCCTAATTACAAAGCCAATGTCGGTGATGTTGTACTGGCTATCGGTAACCCATACAACCTAGGTCAAACAACAACCTTTGGTATCATCTCTGCAACCGGCCGTTCTTCGATCAGTGCCGATGGCCATCAAGCCTTTATCCAGACCGATGCGGCAATCAATGAAGGTAACTCAGGTGGCGCACTGGTGAACTCACAAGGTGAGCTAGTCGGTATCAATACCGCCTCTTTCCAGCAAGCTACCGACATGGAAACCTATGGGATCTCATTCGCTATCCCCTATCCGCTTGCTAATAAAATCATGGAAAAGATCATCGCCGATGGTCGTGTGATTCGTGGCTATATTGGTATCGATGGACAAGACATCAACTCAGTCACCTCACGCATGTTGGGTACTAAGAATATCGGCGGGATCGTTGTGTTGGGGATAGACCCTAATGGTCCGGCTGCCGATGCGGGTTTTGAAGCTCAAGACATTATTGTCAGTATCAACGATAACCAAGTAAATGGTCGCCAGAGTGTAATGGACATCGTTACCGACCTGCGACCTGGTACAGTTATCGATGTGGGTATATTGCGCCAAGGTGAAAGCAAAACCTTAAAGGTGACCATCGCCGAAGATACTCGCCTGTAGAGCAAACTCTGTAAGCAATGATTCAAGCTGCTAATACACAAGTACAAAAAACCCAGCTCATAGGCTGGGTTTTCTTTTATCTAAAGATTGTTTCAAGTACCTCTACGATTCACTTTGCTCTTCGATATCGATGCGAGTCACTCGCTGTAGTCCTCTAGGCAGTAGACCACCACGACGACCACGTTCACCACGGAAGTTTTCAAGATCCGCAGGTTTCAAACCAAGCTTACGTTTACCGGCGTAGATAGTCAGCGTCGCATTCTCTGGGATAGCCATAAGATGTGAGACAAACTCTTCACGCTCTTTTGCTTTCGCAGAAGGGATGTTGATGATCTTGTTGCCTTTACCTTTGCTCAGCTGAGGGAGATCTTTAATCGGGAACAACAACATACGACCTTGGTTAGTAATCGCCAGAATCTGATTACTGTCCAAGTCAGCAATAGGGCTTGGCATCATCACTTCAGAAGCTTGTGGCAAGTTAACCAAGGCTTTACCGCTCTTGTTCTTGGACAGCAGATCGCTACCCTTACAAACAAAACCATAACCTGCATCAGAACCGACTAACCATAATTGTTCATTCTCTCCCATCACCACTTGGCGAATAGAAGTACCTGGGCTGACGTTCAAGCGTCCTGTAATTGGCTCACCTTGGCTTCGCGCCGACGGTAATGAATGTGACTCAAGGGAGTAGCTTCGACCATCACTGCCGAGGAACACCGCTTGCTGGTTACTCTTACCCTTAGCACTCGCTAAGAATTTATCACCCGATTTGTAGTTCAAACCTTCAGCGTCAACTTCATGCCCCTTGGCATGACGAATCCAACCTTTCTCAGACAACACAACCGTGATTGGTTCGCTTGGTACTAAGTCGCGCTCTGTTAGCGCTTTCGCTTCAGCGCGCTCAATCAGAGGTGAACGACGATCATCGCCGTATTTATCCGCATCTGCTTGGATTTCTTTCTTGATCAGCGTATTCAAGCGACGCTCTGAACCGAGTAGCTTTTCAAGCTTCTCACGTTCAGCTTCAAGCTCTTCTTGTTCCGCTCGGATTTTAAACTCTTCTAACTTAGCTAAGTTACGAAGTTTAATATCAAGAATCGCATTGGCTTGAATTTCAGAAATGTTGAAACGGCTCATTAGGACAGGACATGGTTCGTCTTCTGTACGAATGATCTCAATCACTTCATCGATATTAAGATAAGCAGCAAGCAAACCTTCTAAGATGTGCAAGCGTGCCAGTACTTTATCTAAACGGTACTGCAAACGACGGCGAACCGTTGTGCGACGGAACTCGATCCACTCTTTCAGGATTTGAACTAAGCCTTTAACTTGAGGACGATTATCTAAACCAATCATGTTCAAGTTAACGCGGAAGTTTTTCTCTAGATCCGTCGACGCGAACAGGTGACTCATCAATTGGTCACAGTCGATACGATTCGAACGAGGAACGACAACGATACGCGTTGGGTTCTCGTGATCCGATTCATCTCGCAAGTCGTCAACCATTGGCAGCTTCTTAGCGCGCATCTGGTTAGCGATTTGCTCAAGTAACTTCGCACCTGACACTTGATGAGGTAAAGCCGTGATAACAATATCAGAGCCTTCCTTGTGCCAAACCGCGCGCATCTTGATGCTGCCACGTCCAGTACGGTAGATCTTTTCGATGTCCGATTTCGGGGAGATAATCTCAGCTTCAGTCGGGTAATCTGGACCTTGAATGAAACCCATCACGTCTGAAAGCTCAGACTTAGGCGTATCAATTAGGTGAATGGCTGCATTCGCGACTTCACGCACGTTGTGTGGTGGAATATCGGTCGCCATACCTACCGCGATACCAGTGATACCGTTAAGCAGGATATGAGGCAAACGAGCTGGCAACATTTGAGGCTCTTTCATGGTGCCATCAAAGTTTGGTTGCCAGTCAACAGTGCCTTGACCTAGTTCACCTAGAAGAACCTCAGCAAACTTAGATAATTTCGCTTCGGTATAACGCATCGCAGCGAACGATTTCGGATCATCAGGTGCACCCCAGTTACCTTGACCATCTACCAATGGGTAGCGGTAAGAGAAAGGCTGCGCCATCAATACCATCGCTTCGTAACAAGCAGAGTCACCGTGTGGGTGATACTTACCCAATACGTCACCAACGGTACGTGCTGATTTTTTGTATTTCGATGCAGCCGATAAGCCTAGCTCAGACATCGCGTAGATAATACGACGCTGTACTGGCTTCAAGCCATCACCGATATACGGCAATGCACGATCCATGATCACGTACATTGAGTAATTTAAGTAGGCATCTTCGGTGAACTTGCGCATTGGCAGCTGTTCAACGCCATCATATGTAATTTCGTTAGACATCCATTATACCTCGGCCATATCACCGTTAGTCTGTAGCCATGTACGGCGATCATCTGCACGTTTCTTACCAAGCAGCATGTCCATCATCTCGTTGGTTGCTTCGCTGTCATCAATCGTTAACTGCACAAGGCGACGAGTGTTTGGATCCATGGTGGTTTCACGCAACTGAAGTGGGTTCATTTCACCCAGACCTTTGAATCGTTGCACGTTGATCTTGGCTTTCTTCTGCGATAGTCGCTCAAGCACACCGTCTTTCTCTGCGTCATCGAGTGCGTAGAACACTTCTTTACCGCAATCGATACGATACAGAGGAGGCATTGCCACATAGATATGACCCGCTTCAACTAATGCATGGAAATGGCGAGTAAACAAAGCACACAGCAGTGTCGCGATATGAAGACCATCCGAGTCCGCATCGGCAAGGATACAGATCTTACCGTAACGCAGGCCGGATAAATCATCGTTGTCCGGGTCGATGCCTAGAGCCACCGAGATGTCGTGCACTTCTTGCGAAGCCAATACTTGGTCTGCTGACACTTCCCATGTATTTAGGATCTTACCGCGAAGTGGCATAACTGCTTGGAACTCACGATCACGTGCTTGTTTAGCAGAACCACCCGCCGAGTCCCCTTCCACGAAGAAGATTTCGGTACGGCTTAAGTCTTGAACTGAACAGTCAGTTAGCTTACCCGGCAGTGCTGGGCCTGAAGCGATTTTCTTACGCACAACCTTTTTGCTTGCGCGCATACGGCGGTGGGCATTCGCAATACAAGCTTCTGCTAGCTGTTCTGCCAGTTGTGGCTTTTCGTTCAACCACAGGCTAAACGCATCTTTTACCACACCAGACACAAACGCAGCAGTTTGACGTGAAGACAAGCGCTCTTTTGTTTGACCAGCAAACTGCGGATCTTGCATCTTCACCGACAGTACGTACGAACAGCGATCGAAGATATCGTCGCCCGTTAGCTTAACGCCACGCGGCAGCAAATTACGGAATTCACAGAACTCACGCATTGCATCAAGAAGACCTTGGCGAAGACCGTTTACGTGTGTACCACCTTGTTTAGTCGGTACTAAGTTCACGTAACTTTCGGTGATCATGTCGCCGCCTTCTGGCTGCCAGATGATCGCCCAGTTTGCCATTTCTGTTTCAGCAACGAATTCGCCAACATACGGTTCTTCAGGCAGCAAGGTGTAACCTTTCACGCCTTCGGCAAGGTAGTCTTTTAGACCATCTTCATAGAACCATTTATGCTCTTCACCACCGACTTTGTCGATAAAGGTAATTTCTAAACCTGGGCAAAGCACTGCTTTTGCACGTAGGTTGTTAATCAGACGAAGTGTCGAGAATTTAGGGCTATCGAAGTACTTAGGATCAGGCCAGAAATGTACTGATGTACCACTGTTACGATGACCACAAGTGCCCGTCACAGTAAGCTCTGTTACTGCATGACCGCCTTCAAGTGCGATCTCGTGAACCTGACCTTCTCGGCGTACGGTCACTTCAACACGTTTTGACAGCGCGTTTACAACCGAGATACCTACACCGTGCAGACCACCAGAGAACTTATAGTTGTTATTCGAGAATTTACCGCCAGAGTGGAGCTTAGTTAAAATCAGCTCAACACCTGAGATCCCTTTTTCAGGGTGGATATCGACAGGCATACCACGGCCGTCATCGGTAACTTCTAACGATTGGTCTGCATGAAGTACCACTTTGATCTTCTTAGCGTGTCCCGCTAGTGCTTCATCGACCGAGTTATCAATGACTTCTTGGGCAAGGTGGTTAGGTCTTTCTGTCTCGGTATACATTCCCGGGCGGTGTCGCACAGGGTCGAGACCTTCAAGTACCTCGAGGTCTTTTGCATTATATTGTTCAGTCATAATACGGAGTTTACTCAAAAAGTTTGCGTCTGTTCGCTGGCTCCAGTTTCACTAAAGCAGAATCATTACTATGAACCGTCATAGTAGAGCGAACGAGCGAAGTATTGGGGAATATAGTCTGGAAGCTGAGTAATGATGTCAAGCTAGTTCAAAAACTAAGACATCAAACTATGATATTTCACCATTGATAGATGAAATAACAGGCAAACAAGAGAAAATCACTTGGTTGGTGGAACAGATTAAAGATTTAGAAAGGTGATGATTTGTTGTGGGTAGCGTTCAAAATCAACAAAGCTATGATCCCCGCCCTCTTCTACTGTCTGTGTTGCACCTTGGTACTTCTCTACCGCTTGTCGGTAATCCAGAACTTCGTCTTCCGTTTGCTGAAGTAACCAGAAGTCGCTCGGCTTAGCGATAGCCGAAACCTCTAACGCCTTCAGTTCATCAATATGTTTTGTTTCCAGTACATATCGTTCATCTGTGTATGGGTTTACTTGTTCACCTAAATAGTCAGCAAGAAGCTCATACGGCTTCACTGCTGGGTTTACAACCACCGCTTTAAAACCATAGTGGCTATTCAGCCATGTTGAAAGATAGCCACCCAGCGAGCTACCGACCAACGCTATTTGATATTGCTCTTTGTATTGCTCCACCAGCTGCTGTAAATGAAGTGCCGCTTGTTGAGGGAAACTCGGCAGTTGAGGGGTTACGACTTTAATATCAGCGCGATGCTCCGCACAGTAATCTGCCATCACATTCGCTTTATGAGAACGTGATGAGCTGTTAAATCCGTGAATATAGAGAAGCAGCGATGGCTTATTAGCTTGTTGATTAGAGCCTGGCATCAATAACCGCCTTCATTAGTAACCAGCAGCCTTAAAATCAGGCAAGAACTGCCCATGAGGCAGACGACGAACTTGCGTGCTAACGGTACCGTCTTGATGTAATTCAATCTCTCTCCAGCCCGGAGACAAAGTATCAACCGCGAAGTCATCTGAGTTAGGTTTGAATTGCACACAAGTCGACGGTGTTGCCATGACTTGTACACCATGATGATCTCGGTTCATGTCTTGATGAACGTGACCACACAGTACGGCTTTAACATTGGTGTGCTGTTGAACCACATCCCAAAATTGATCGGCGTCTTTTAGGTTATGTTGATCTAACCATGCGCTGCCAACCAACAATGGATGGTGGTGCAATAGAACCAAGGTATTACGTTCAGGGAACTCCGTCAGCTTCTGTTCTAATAGGTCAAGCTGTTGATCGCTGAGGCGACCATGAGGCACACCAACCACCTGCGAGTCTAGCATCACCATCTGCCAGTTATCGCCTAGCAAGACATGCTCAACACACTGTATTTGTGGTGATGGTAAAACACTGCCCATATTAGGCTTAAAGTCATGGTTCCCTGGCAGCCAATAGCATGGCTTTTCCAAAGGCTGAATCCCTGACTCAAATTTCTGGTACGACTCAGCACTGTGATCTTGAGATATATCACCGGTTGCTAAAATCGCTTGATAGTCAAAGCCCTGACTAACAATGCCATCGACTACAGCACGAAAGCTATCTTGAGTGTTGATGCTTAATAAGCTGCCATTGCTCGGCGCAAATAAATGCGTGTCCGTTAGCTGCACAAGCTTAATAGTGCTCTCATCAAATTTTGAAGTGTGTGATAATTCCAAAATAACAAATCCAGATACGTTACTGTTTAGACTTTAAAAGTGTTGATAAATAGGCTCAATTAAAAGGCAATTGGGGTTCGGCTGATACCCGTTTTTAAACAAAACGTTAACCATTCCCCAAGAAATTTATTCAATTGAAATTTCTCGTCCTTTTGCAAAAGCTTAGTGTTGGGGTAGTCATATTTCGCTTTAACTCGCGAAAAATCCCCGCTAGCGCACACTTCTGCAACTCGAGCGTCGTGATATAGCCTGACAGACATTTTTGGCAAAGGAAACACTGGCATCGCGTCACTCTGACATATATCTATTAAAGTGGTGTATTTTGTGACCTCATTCACTGTCAATTGATACACCATATTAACGGCTTGGTAACAACGAACGTCACCAACCTCATGCCCAACCGGTAACAGAGCGTTAAGTTTGGCATAGTTAGTCTCGTAAACTCGCATCAATTCAGCAAGATCAACATGATACGGTTTTTTGACTGCTATATTTGGCATGACGTTAATCTATCCACTCTGACTGTAATTCTTGGTAGTTCAATTGTAGCCACTGTAGCGCAATGATCGTGGCACCATTTTCAAACACACCGTCTTTTACCAACTGATAAGCCGCTTCACGACTCATCACTTGCACACGAATGTCTTCACCTTCGTAGTCCAATCCGTGTACCCCTTTGGCTGTCGTTGCATCAACACAGCCAACAAAGACATCGAGCTTTTCTGAGCAACCGCCAGATGAAGGGTAATACGAAGTAATCGGCAATACAGATCCGACTTCGACTCCAGCTTCTTCCATTGCTTCACGACGAGCGACATCTTGCGGTGATTCATCGGTATCAATGATCCCAGCAACAATTTCGTATTGCCATGGGTTCTCATGCTCTAGAGCACCGACACGAATCTGCTCGACGATCACTACTTCGTCACGCACAGGATCATAAGGTAGCAAAGCGGCAGCATGTCCACGCTCAAACATCTCACGCTCTATTGGTTGGCTCCAGCCACCCTCAAACAGTCTATGTTTAAATGTGTACTTAACCATTTTGAAAAAACCACGAAACAGCGTCTCTTTTGAGACTATTTCCACATCTTGCGGAGTAAACTCATGTCGTTGATTGTCATACTGTTGCATTTGGCACCTCACTAAGTGATCTTTATAGTTTACTCATTGTCCGAGTTAACTACCAAGGATAAGGTTCAACTTTTTATATAAAATTTATAATTAAAGTTAAGTTTTAAAAAAATAAATATTGCACAAGTGGACAGTTAACTGTAAAAAAGTGCAAAGTTTCGAGTAAATTACCACCAAACTGGGTTAAACTCTTCTAAAGAAAATTCCATAAAAGGCAGGAATAGGAAAATGAAAAAACTGCTTCCACTATTTATCAGTGCAGCAATTGGCAGCCTGAGTTCGTCAGCTTTTGCTGATACGCTAGCTGAAGTTTACGACCAAGCAAAACAGAACGATCCACAACTTCTTCGTTCAGCAGCGCAACGCGATGCCGCTTTTGAAGCAGTAACGTCAAGCCGTAGCTCTTTGTTACCGCAAATCAATTTGACTGCGAACTACGACATTAATCGTGGTGACTATAAAGACGCAAGTAATGACAACAACCAATGGGGTGTTGGAATTGGTTTCAGTCAAGAGCTTTACCAGCGTTCTTCTTGGATCACTCTAGACACGGCAGAGAAAACTGCTCGTCAATCTGATTCAGCTTACGCGGCAGAACAACAAGCTTTGATCCTTCGTGTTGCAACAGCATACTTCGAAGTACTTAGAGCTCAAGATAACCTAGAGTTTGTTCGTGCAGAAAAAGCAGCGGTTGCTCGTCAACTAGAACAAACTAAGCAACGTTTTGAAGTTGGTCTTTCAGCAATCACCGATGTACACGATGCACAAGCTCAGTACGATGGCGTTTTGGCTGATGAAGTTCTTGCAGAGAACGACCTAACAAATAGCTACGAAGGTCTACGTGAGATTACAGGTCAGGAACACTCTAACCTAAGCATCCTAGATACTGATCGTTTCTCAGCAAGCAAATCTTCTGAGTCTGCTGTTGCACTTGTTGAACAAGCAGAACAAAAGAACCTTAGCTTATTGGCTGCACGTATCTCTCAAGACGTAGCAAAAGATAACATATCTCTAGCGAGCTCTGGTCACCTACCAAGCTTAACGTTAGATGGTAGCTACGGTCTTGCAGAACAGACCGACAGTTCTAACAGCACAAATGATTACGACTCTGATAACCTAAACATCGGTTTGAACTTAGTTGTACCTCTATACACGGGTGGTAGCACAACTTCTTTGACTAAACAGGCTGAATACAACTACGTTGCAGCAAGTGAAGATCTAGAAGCGACTTACCGTAGCGTTGTAAAAGACGTACGTGCATACAACAACAACATCAGTGCTTCGATCGGTGCTCTACGCGCTTACGAACAGTCTGTAGTTTCTGCTCAGTCTGCTTTAGAAGCAACAGAAGCTGGTTTTGATGTAGGTACTCGTACTATCGTTGACGTACTAGACTCGACTCGTCGTCTATACGATGCGAACAAAAATCTTTCAGATGCTCGTTACAACTACATCCTAAGTGTACTTCAGCTTCGTCAAGCAGTTGGTACGCTAAGCGAACAAGACATTGTTGATGTAAACGCAGGTCTAAAAGTAGCAAGTAAGTAACTCTTAATTACTCAAGTTACCGTTACAAAAATGCCGCTCATTGAGCGGCATTTTTATTATCGATTAAAGCGAGATTTACTGCCTAACTAAAAGCTTAACGCCAAAAACTAGAAACTAAAAACTAGCCTCGACCACCTTTAATCGCTTTAATGATTTCAGTGGTAGAGCAACCATCTTCAAAGTTAAGTACTTTCACTTCACCACCAGCAGCAATCACTTCCGCACCACCAGCAATCTCTTCAGGCTTGTAATCACCACCTTTCACAAGAATGCTTGGCAGTACCTCAGAGATTAAACGTTGAGGGGTATCTTCAGAGAATGGCACAACCCAATCAACTGCACCTAAGCCAGCCAATACCGCCATACGACGATCAGTTGGGTTCACAGGGCGACCAGGGCCTTTCAAGCGTTTCACTGATTCGTCAGTATTCACCGCAACGATCAAACGATCGCCCAACTCAGCCGCATGGTTCATGTAAGAAACATGACCAGCATGCAGAATATCAAAGCAGCCATTGGTCATCACCACTTTCTCGCCTTTCGCACGAGCACGCTTCACCGCTTCAACCAGTGCCGCTTCAGAGATAACACCGTAGTCTGTGTCTTGACTACCGTGAATCGCTTCCGCTAACTCAATCGTAGACAGTGTAGATGTACCAAGCTTACCTACTACCACACCCGCAGCAGCGTTCGCCAGTGCACACGCCTCATCCAGTGGCTTACCAGCAGCAACGGAAGCTGCCAGTACCGAGATAACCGTATCACCCGCACCTGTCACGTCATACACTTCTTTAGCTTGAGTCGGCAAGTGGAATGGTTCCAAACCTTTGCGAAGCAAAGTCATACCATGTTCGCTGCGCGTTACCAACAAAGCCTCGAAATCAAACTCTTCGATTAACGCGAGTCCTTTTTCGATCATTTCTTCTTCAGATTTTACTTTGCCAGCCACCAACTCGAACTCAGCCATGTTTGGTGTAAGCAACGTTGCTCCACGGTAGCGTTCAAAGTCTGCGCCTTTCGGGTCGATAAACACAGGAACTTTTGCTGCGCGCGCTTTTTGGATAAAGCTCTGCACGTGCTCCAACGCACCTTTTGCGTAATCAGATAGAATTACCGAGCGCACATTTGGAAGCGCTTGCTCCATACGAGATAAAACCAGCTCAGGATCTGTATTCTCAAATTTATCTTCAAAATCAAGGCGAATTAGCTGCTGACCACGGCTCATCACTCGCAGTTTAGTAATGGTTGGGTAATCTTCTAACTCAACGAAATCACATTTAACCTTTAGTGCGCCTAAGGTATTTTTTAACACCTCAGCAGGCTCATCTTTACCGGTCAAACCAACGATATGAGCATGGCCACCAAGAGAGGCAATATTCATTGCTACGTTGGCTGCACCACCAGGACGCTCTTCGTTATTTTCTACTTTTACAACGGGTACAGGCGCTTCTGGTGAAATACGGCCAGTTGGGCCATACCAGTAACGGTCAAGCATTACGTCACCGACAACAAGAACGCCTGATTGGCTGTAGTCAGGTAGAATTGGTTTCATTATGGATCTCCAAAAATCGAATCTGGCTAGAGTCTAGCACACTGATTACAGAGGCTAAACTATAGATAAATGAGTAAAAGCCTATCAAGATAGGTACATCCGTCATTACTGTATGACTGGGTTATGCTTCCATCCACTGCTTCCATGCTTGAACAACATGTTCTCTTTCCATTTCAAACTTTTCAATCGCCACATCCGCATCAAGATTAAGTAGATTACGGTGGTGGATTTCATCTCTTAATGTTGTATAAGCATGGGTTAATGCCATACCTTGCTGCTCGTCCATAATCCCTTGTGACAACAAGCTTTCGAAGATTCGTACATTGTCACACCAACGAGTAAGCTTTGGCTTCTCATTGCTGTATCTAAGCACTAAGTATTGCGCCAAGAACTCAATATCAGTAATACCGCCCGCATCTTGTTTAAGCATGAATCGATCGGCTTTTTTACCGCCTAAATGGCCACGCATTTTTTCACGCATATCCACAACTGACTTTTTGAGTGTTGCCTCATCTCGTGGCAAGCACAAAACCTCATGCCTAGTTTTGTTAAACGCAGATACCAATAAGTCATCACCGTAAATCATACGAGCACGAGTGAGAGCCTGGTGCTCCCATGTCCACGCGTCATTGTGCTGATACTCGTCAAAGGCATCGGTTGGACTCACTAACAGGCCAGATGCACCTGAGGGGCGTAGACGAGTGTCGACTTCGTACAAAATGCCAGAAGCAGTTCTGGTCGAGAAAATATGAATAATACGCTGCGCTAATCTTAAGTAGAATTGGCGTCCATCGATCTCTTTCTTTCCATCAGTATAGATGTGTACCGGGCAGTCGTGCATGAACACGATATCGAGATCGGAGTTATAACCAAGCTCCCAACCACCGACTTTGCCATAACCAACGACAGCAAAACCGCGACCTTCGCGATCTTTAACATGGGTCGGTTCACCAAACTTGGCGGATACTTGTAACCAAGCTTGATTGACCCCCGCCTCCACAATGGCTTCTGCTAAGTAGGTCAGGTGATCACTGACCTTCATGACAGGTAGAGCACCCGCTATATCCGCGGCTGCAATTCTCAATATACAGGTCTGCTTAAACTGACGCAGACCTTCCATCTGTTGCTCCATATCATCTTCAGGGATACGGGCTAGATAATCACGCAACTCGGTCTTGTAAGACTCTAAATGCACGGGATTGTAGAGTTGCTGAGGGTCGATAAGTTCATCTAACAGAATTGGATAACGACCCAACTGCTCCGAAATCATCGGGCTTGCCGTACACAGGCGAACTAGCTGAGTCAACGCGGCAGGGTGTACATCTAGTAGTTCAAGGTAAGTGGTACGCGTAACGATTTTATGCAGCAGATGCAGTACTCGCGACAAACCAAACTCGGCATCCTTAGCGGTGTACAGCGCTTGAAACACTTTCGGCATCAGTCGATTGAGGACTTCCCGCCCACGAGGGCCAAGAGTCTTTTTAGCCAAATCGGCTTTAAACTGAATGATCGTTTTCGCCGCATCAGGCGGGCTCGCGACCGCAATGTCGTGTTCCAACACGTGCTCAATTACATCGGGTTTATGGGCCATATCCCACAACTCGCTAAAGTGGCTCGCGATCGGATTAGCGTCATCTTCATCAACGCCAATTAGGTCTTCGAACACGGTATGTACATTCGCCATATGGGCGCGAGTTGCCACAATCAAGCTATCCCAATCGGAAAATTGCATGGCAACCGCAAGCTGCAGTTGTTCGAATTCACCGTCAGGTAAGGTTTGAGTTTGCTTATCAGCCATGGCTTGTAACAGGTTCTCAAGGCGACGCAAAAACAGATAAGCTTCACGTAGGTGCCCCACCTCTTCAGACTCTAGCAGATGAAGGGATTCAATCGCACTTAAGGTTTCGAGTAACCCTCGACCGCGTAAGCTAGGCTCGCGTCCACCACGAATCAATTGGAAGACTTGTGCGATAAACTCAACTTCACGAATACCACCAGAGCCAAGCTTGATGTTGTTCGAGAGACCACGACGACGCACTTCGCTGCTGATCATAGACTTCATTCGGCGCAGAGATTGAATCGCACTAAAATCAATATAACGGCGGAACACAAACGGGCGTAGCATTTGGCGAAGCTCTTGATACTCAGGGTACATCTCACTGCCCATCACACGCGCTTTGACCATAGCGTAGCGTTCCCAATCGCGACCTTGTTCTTGATAGTAATCTTCTAGCGCAGCGTAACTCATGACCAGTGGACCACTCTCACCGAATGGACGCAGGCGCATGTCTACTCGATAACAGAATCCATCGAAGGTTTGCTGATCAAGCGCCTTAATAATACGTTGCCCGAGACGTGTAAAGAACTGCGCATTGGCAATGCTGCGTCTTGCACCTTGGGTTTCACCATTCTCTGGGTAGGTGAAGATCAGATCGATATCGGAAGAGAAGTTAAGCTCACCGCCCCCTAGCTTGCCCATACCAATGATCAACATCGGCTGTGCTTCGCCTTGTTCATTACAAGGTGTGCCCCACTCTTTACAACAAATATCGTACTGCCATTGGTAGGTTTCGAAGATCATCGCCTCAGCCAACATCGATAGATGATTTAGGCTCTGCTCTAGCTCCCACGAACCCATAAAATCACGCCAAGCAATGTAGGTCATTTCTCGATTTCGGAATTGACGCAGCACGCGCTGACCGCTCATTTCATCGGTGCAACTAGAAAGTAATTCAGCCAAGCGTTCTCGGTATCCTTCAGCGCGTTCTTCGCATGCCAACATATTAGGTAAGTCACCACATAAAACCGTATCACGCTGCAGGCAATCACCAATAAAACAGCTTAAACCGAGTACACGTTTAAGATCTTCAGTCAGTGGCTCAGACCAAGTATTGATGGCTTCACTTTGATGCTCTAATAATTGCTCAAAAGCAGACTGGGAGTGAGTGATGAGTTGAGAAGGCAATGGCATGTTTCTTCCTTGTATAAGCTGCGCGCCGAACAATCGGTTTATCGATTCAGTTCTTCAATAACGAGTTTTCATAACTAAAGATAAGTTATACCAAAGTTACGCCAATAAAAAACGCCCACATTAGCAATGTGGGCGTTTTATCGATTAACTTATCTGGTTGAGCTTACAACCGAGAAACAGTCTCTGGGAATTAGCCTTTGACGGATGAAGATTGGGTGCTGAGGACTAAACCTTAAATTGCTTAATCTTACCGTCGAGTTCTTGCGCGTTACTTTCCATAAGCTGAGAGGTCTCGAGCAGTTCACCAACCACCACAACTGAAGCTTCAACAAGCTCGCGTACATTGGTCAGGTTGACGCTCATCTCTTCAGCAACACTGCTCTGTTGGCCTGCAGCGGTCGCGATCTGGAAGTTCATATCATTGATTTGATTGACTTGGCTTACAATGCCGTCAAGCTCACTTCCCGCGTTAGTCACCAGATCAACACCTTCAGCCGCTTCAACAACACTCTTCTCCATCAGTTCTACCGCAGAGTTAGCGCTGCTTTGTAGATGACTGATCATGTCTTGAATCTCTACCGTCGCTTGCTGAGTGCGCCGTGCAAGGTTACGAACCTCATCAGCAACAACCGCAAAACCACGACCCGCTTCACCGGCACGTGCCGCTTCAATTGCAGCGTTCAATGCTAGTAGGTTTGTCTGTTCTGAAATGCCTTGGATAGTACCAACCACACTGCCAATTGAGTCAACGCGTTCTTCTACTTGGTTTACCGCTGCTGCAGATGCTGCGATATCTGAAGATAGCTCACTCATCTTAGACACTGACCCTTGAACGAACTTCTGACCAGTAAGAGCTTGGCCTGATGCCTGTTCAGTCAATGACGAAGCGCTTTGTGCATGCTCAGCGACAGTTTGCACCGTCGACGTCATCTCACTCATTGCTGTTGCCAGTTGATCGATCTCGTTGAACTCTTCTTGAGCTGACTCTTTGGTTTCAGACATGCTGATGGTCATCACTTCCGTCAGAGCAAACAGCTCATCAGAAGAGGCCACCTGAGTTTTGATCATGTCGTTCAGTTGGACGCGAGTTTTTTCAAGTTCGCGTGCCACATCGCCGTATTCATCTTTACAATCCATTTGAATCGGCACTGATAAGTTCTTATCTGCCATGGTTTTAATGGCGTCATTAAGGTATTGAGTCTGGCGCAGCATAACGCGCGCCGCTGCTAACAGAAGAACCACAAACACAATGATCATCAAGGCTGTTTGCCAAGCCACTTGAACTAGGTAAGTCTCGTAATGCTGTTGTGCGACTTGCGCATTGTTCGTTACAGCAAGCAATGAATCGTAAAACGTACTTGCGTCCCATAGCTGCTTCGAAATGATCAAGATAGTGCTGAATATCATCAACATGACCATTTTTGGAACGAGACGAACGTCAGAGATTATCCTTTCCCACGGCTTGAATGACAGTTTAGTCATTGTCAGTTCTCCATTAATTCTTATATATTGATGGCTTCTATATCCGCGAGGTGGCTATGTCAGTCAAAGTTCGCGATTTATTTTGAGCCTCGTATGAATGTTGAATAATACCAAAGACGCCACCAAGCCGATGAGCTTATTGTCACTGATTCTCTCTTTCTTAGCGTTATTTGTGATCTCAGGCTTATTGTTCGTACCGATCGATAAAGAATCGAAACAAGTCCTTATCGGCCTCGATTTTATAATCTGTAGTGTTTTTCTTTTTCAGCTCACAATTGATCTATTTAGATCACAAAACAAAAAAGAATTTCTAAAAGTACACTGGATCGATTTCTTAGCAAGTATCCCAATGATCGAGCCTCTTCGTTTCGCCCGTATTTTTCAAATTCTGCGAGTCATCTTAGTTCTGCGTTCAAGTAAACGTATTTTCAGAGAGTTATTTCGTAATAGGAAAGAGACCACTTTCGCTTCCATCATTCTGCTTTTGGTGATCTTACTGACTATCGGTGCTGGCACGATCCTGCTATTGGAACACAAAGATCCGAACGCCAACATCACTACAGGTCATGATGCTTTATGGTGGGCGTTTGTGACCATCAGTACTGTGGGTTATGGCGACCATTACCCAGTGACAACTTCCGGTCAGTTAGTGGCTTCAATGGTGATCATCTGTGGTGTCGGTGTGTTTGGTATGATTTCAGGCTTGATTACTTCTTTGATCACCTCCCCAACTCATCATGAGAATCAACGAGCGGAAAACAAAGAGAAACACCTTGAGAAGATCATCGAGCAGCAACAGAAAATCTTAGAGCGACTCGAAAAACTTGAGCAACAAACAAAAAAATAGGGCCCGAGCCCTATTTTCAAATTCATACTTCTATTGATACAGGTATCGAGTTTAGTCTTGCCAGTATGGCTCAACCTCAACACTGATTTGGCGTGTCTGTTCCATCGCATGCAGAATGGACACTTCTTGACGAGCTAACCAACGCTCTAGCTGAAGCTTCTCATCGCCTTCCAGCTTCTCAGTCAAAGGCTCTAATGTTTTAAGTGCCAGCAAGTCATCAATGCCTTGCACCATATCGGCCCATGGCAAGCGGAAGCTGTTTCGTTCATCGTCATCATACAAACTCGCGAAACCAACGCCAGAATACAGATTACGCATCAAACGGTATTGCTGATCAATATACGCTTGGCTAGTCATCACTCGCTCTGGCGGGAAAGCTTCCATCAAATCGGCCCATGTGCGATCGAGTTGCTGCACGGAAAACCATTCGATACCACGAGCCATTTGCTCACGTGCTTTTTCATCTAAGAAAGGTTGCCAGCCACGAGACAAGATCCAACGGCTCAGATCTAATAATAACCCAGTGTATCGAGCAGAACTCAGCAAGGTAAGCAGATCTTCACGATCTGGCAGTTGCTCTTGCATCTCTTTAAGCTCAGCGACTAAGAACTTACGCGCATCGAGTTTACGTAGTACATGGCCTTTATCTTCCAGCAAGTCTTCGAAGTGATCATAGCTTTTCAGCCAGTCGAGCTCTTGCTCAAGCCACTTCAACTCTTGACGTAAAATCGCACTTGCTCGTCTAGGGACAATGCCGCCATAGATAGTGAAAGTTTGGCGAATAAAACTCAGCGAGTGACTGATCTCATGCAAAGCTTCAATCGATTGACGCTCTGTGAAAATCTGCTCGTGATAATGCCAATGAGCGAGAGCATGCTCTAAAGATTGAATAAAACACGATTCAACGGTATCACTTTTGTCAGTATCAACTAAGGTCAAAGGAGTAACTTCATCTCCTTGATAACCTTGAGCAAGACGGTAACCCTTAGCTGCTTTACTTAGGTTACCCAAACGCATGCCACCTTGTTCGCAGAATTGGCGAGACAATGTAAATAGCGCATCCGTTTGACCGGATTTAAGTTCCAATTCGACTTCGCAAATCGGTTCTTGCAGGTCGCCTGATTCAACAAAGCCTTGATCGAATGCGACCTCGACTTGGCTACCATCAGGCATACCAATCAACCACTGCTCACGCGTGAAGTTGGTAGAGAACAGAGGAGTCAGCTCAGCTTGCAACGTTTCGATGTCTTTACCTGTTGGCCAGATATCCTCTGGGTGCAGGGCTAGCTTAGGTTCGTTGCTGTCGTGTTCTGCATTGTATTCAGGCCTTTGATGCAGGCCAGCAACCACACGACCAGCAGTCTTTACGGTTTGTACAAATACGTCATCAAAGCGTCGAATGCGTAAGCCTGTATCGTGCTTACGTAGCCAGTTGTCAGCGGTGTCAAAGTAGATGTTACCTAGCTCACGACAACTGTGCTGAAGTACTTTAGTTTCAGCAATTTTATTGCGTAAAGTCTCTGAAAATTCAGGAGAAACAAAAAACTTCAGTTCTATCTCGGTTTCCATAGTTATACCTTTCTGTGAAGATAGGGACAGGATATTGCCAATTTGAAAAGTCGGCAAGTCAGAAATATCGCCCTTATGATGATCTAAAACAGTTTTAATGAGAGATTGATTAGGTTAACATGCGCGACTTTGTAGCCATCGCTTAACATTTCACCATGAATATGGTGTATGTTGTTTTAAGGTTATTATTTATTAGGTTGGATGACCATGCCAGTAAATACAATTATGGGGTTATTTGCAAAGTCCCCAATTAAACCTTTGCAGCGTCACGTAGTATGCGTGAACGAATGTTGTTCTCACCTAGTTAATTTCTTTGAAGTTTCTTCAAAAGGTGACTGGGAAAAAGCATCAGAAATTCGAGCTCAAATTTCTCACCTTGAGAAAGAAGCTGACGTACTAAAACGTGAAATTCGCCTTAAACTTCCTCGTGGTTTGTTTATGCCAGTTGATCGCACCGATATGTTGGAGCTATTAACTCAACAAGACAAACTCGCAAACCTAGCGAAAGACATTGCTGGCCGTGTATATGGTCGTCAACTTGTCATTCCTGCTCCTATGCAAGAAAACTTCATCGCTTACGTTAAACGTTGTCTAGATGCAGCGAACCAAGCACAAAACGTAATCAATGAATTAGACGAATTACTTGAGACTGGCTTTAAAGGCCGTGAAGTAACACTCGTTGCCGAAATGATTCATCAATTAGATGTAATTGAAGATGACACGGATGCGATGCAGATCGAACTACGCCAACAACTAATGGCAATTGAAGGCGATCTGAATCCAGTTGATATCATGTTCTTATACAAAATTCTTGAATGGGTTGGTGGTATTGCAGATCAAGCACAGCGTGTAGGCGCTCGTCTTGAAGTAATGCTTTCTCGATCTTAAATCATACGTTAACCATATAACGAAGAGCATTTTTTGAACAAACCACTTATGCGCTGAGTATTCCTCTCGCTGAGCGGTTTTTTGCGTCTAAATTTGTTCCGCTTGTTATCAAACAACTAGGTATTACGATGGATATCCTTGCTAACTACGGCACTGTCCTGATTATTGTTGCAGCAGCTTTCGGTTTCTTGATGGCTATTGGTATTGGTGCAAATGACGTTGCGAACGCAATGGGCACCTCAGTAGGCTCTAAAGCTTTAACCGTTAAACAAGCGATCATTATCGCAATGATCTTTGAATTCGCAGGTGCTTACCTTGCGGGCGGCGAAGTAACAGACACGATCCGTAAAGGTGTTATCGAAACGTCTCTATTCGCTCATCAACCAGATGTACTTGTGTACGGCATGATGTCAGCACTTCTTGCTGCTGGTACATGGCTACTTCTCGCTTCTTACATGGGCTGGCCGGTTTCTACGACTCACTCAATCATCGGTGCAATCATCGGTTTTGCGTGTATTTCTGTAGGTACTGAAGCTGTAGACTGGAACAGTGTTCAAGGTATTGTGGGTAGTTGGATTATCACACCCGTTATTTCCGGTTTCTTCGCTTACGTCATATTTGTAAGTGCTCAACGACTGATTTTTGATACAGAGAACCCGCTATTTAACGCGAAACGCTTTGTACCGGTATACATGTTCATTACAACAATGGTAATTGCACTTGTAACCATCAAGAAAGGCCTTAAGCACGTTGGTCTTCACCTAAGCAACACTGAAGCATGGGTTTGGGCTGCTGGCGTTTCTGCGCTTGTAATGATCGGCGGTTACCTATACATCCAGAAGAAATTCGCTAACCGCGAAGAAGACCACGGCTTTGCAGGTGTTGAAGGCATCTTCTCTGTACTCATGGTTATCACAGCTTGTGCGATGGCATTTGCACACGGTTCAAACGACGTTGCGAACGCGATTGGTCCACTGTCTGCTGTTGTATCAACCGTTGAGCACATGGGTGAAATCACAGGTAAGAGTACTATCGCATGGTGGATTCTTCCTCTAGGTGGATTCGGTATCGTTGTTGGTCTTGCAACAATGGGTCATAAAGTAATGGCAACCGTTGGTACTGGTATTACAGAACTAACACCAAGCCGTGGCTTTGCTGCACAACTTGCAACTGCATGTACGGTTGTACTAGCTTCAGGTACTGGCCTTCCAATCTCTACTACACAAACACTCGTTGGTGCTGTTTTAGGTGTTGGTTTTGCTCGTGGTATCGCAGCACTAAACTTAGGCGTTGTACGTAATATCGTGGCTTCTTGGATTGTGACACTACCTGCAGGTGCTCTACTTGCTGTTGTGTTCTTCTACGGAATTCAAGCTGCGTTTACTATGTAATCGCGACTGCGTTAGTGAATACTAGCGTCAGAACAGTGTGAGCTTCAGTAACGATATGTAAATGCCATGTCATTATTGACTCAAACGCACAGAAAGGGAGGCTTTGCCTCCCTTCTTTGTTGCACCGCATAAAGAAACTAAATATTATTTGCTGATTGAGGCTGACTCATACGCCTACCCAATTTGAATCGTTAAGGGATTTACTGTGAAAAAACTGATTAGCTTAGTTTTGTTCGCAATGCTTGCGGCTCCAGCTGCCTTTGCACAAGACCGTTATATTGCTGACAAACTATTTACTTATATGCATTCTGGCCCAAACAACACATTCCGTATCATCGGTAGTGTTGATGCTGGTGAAAAGATTACATTCCTACAAACTAACAAGAGTACGGGTTACACCCAAATTCAAGACAACCGTGGCCGTAAAGGTTGGGTTGAAAGCAAGTTTGTAAGCACTCAAGAAAGCATGGCACTGCGTATGCCTAAGCTAGAGAAAGAGCTGACGGAAGTTAAAGGCAAGCTAGCGAATGCTCGTCAGAGTGCTGACAGCGAAAAAGCTGGCCTAGCAAGCTCTCTAGATTCTCGTAACAAGCAGATTGCTGAACTAGAACAGAACTACAGTGAAATTAGCCAACAGCTAACGAGTTCTCAAACAGAGAACCGTGAACTGCGCGCTAAGCTAGACACTCAAAAAGACGACCTACTATTGAAGTACTTCATGTACGGTGGTGGTGTTGCGGGTATTGGTCTACTTCTAGGCCTTGTTCTGCCACACATCATGCCTCGTCGCAGAAAATCACCAAACGGTTGGGCGTAGACTTAACGCTTGTATCAGGTACAGTAAATTCAGTATCGAATATCAAAAAGGAGCACCGAGGTGCTCCTTTTTATTTGTCTGTTATCTAAATACGTATAGAAATCGCTAACCTTTCCACTCGTACAGAGCCGGGATTTCTATCTTCTGTTGATTGAACTCTATGATCACTGATTGTGGCTTAATCTCTAGTAATTGAATGTCTTGTCCAATCCAATCTCCTTGCGCCACTTCTTGGCCGTTCACTTTTACCCAACGTTTGGTCTCGCTGCTCGAGTACATATGAGTTTGTAGGTCTAACTTAGGAAGGACTCCTGATAAGCTATTGGTGTGCGTTTCCAACTCAATAACCTGAGAGCCTCTTTGCCCTGCGGGTCTAGAGTCCATCGGCTCAGGAGTGCTTTGTTGCTCCCCCATAATGGATTCAAGCTTCAATGCCAAATCAGGTGGCAACTCACTGAGGTCTAGCCCTTGCAGCAGATCACTGTCCGATTGTAAGTCACTATTTGATTGCTGATCAGTGCTTGATTGCAGAGCAGTCGTTTCATCACTCGCGCCTGGCTGAACGGATGACGATTCAGAACTGGCTGTCATTTGAGTGTTGTTATCAGCATTAGCGAAGATCACTGCTGAGCCACCAGCGGTGTTTGCACGATTAGCGCCAGAATCAATCTGTGCATACATCTCTTGGCGTGGCAATGCTTTCAACGGTTGGCTCGCCGGTGCAGGGCGAACGGTGAACAAGGCATCTTCTTCCTCAGACACGGCATCCATGCTTGCTATATCAGCATCCGCAATTTCAGGCTCAATGTCTGATTCAGTTTTAAATTCTGGCAGAGCGACATTGGCAGCTTGGTTCACGGCTTCTTGTTGTTGGATATACGATTGATAAGCCAAGACGCCACCCACCAACAAAGAAGGAACCAAGATTAAGAGTAGCCCCATCGCTAACGATGAACCTCGCTTGTTGCTCATCCCTTTTGCAGAATTAGGAACATGATGATTCTGGTAGCCTTTGAAGCTTGGTTTGCTAAGAGAGTGCTGATTAATAGAAGATGGCTTGTGAGACGGCTGTTTAAGTTCGTGCATAATACGTGACATTAGCTTTCGCCCCCTTCTAGTGACATCAGCTTAGGCGAATCGAGTTGAGCTAATCTCTGCAATCTTGCTAAGGTGCGCTTACCTGCAATGCCATCGACAGACATCCCTTGCCACATTTGAAACGCTTCAATTTTCATTTTTAACTCATAGTCAAATACATCACTGCCCGATACGTCTTCACCCAAAACTTCAGACAATAGCAGATCAAGCAGTGCAATCGCCTCACCTTGGTAACCCTCTTTGAGCGTCTCTCTGAGTGGCTGTTTCCAAATCGCGACATAATCACCTTGCCAGATTTTCTTTAAGGTACGCTTAGGCATCACCAAGAGCTTTTCGTTAACGAGGAGCTCGACAGACTCCTCAGACGCACCATAAAGCACAGCAAACACTGGTTCTTGATCGATATCCAGATTAAGGACCACGGGTACGCCAAGCTCTAACAATGTATCCAAATTTGACTGTTGTTGCTCGCACACAAAGACACTTTGCGGCTCACTTAAGCACAAGCCATCACGCAGTGAAGACTGATACCCCCAGAGCGTATACAAGTCCTTGATAGCGAGAGAACGATTGGTTCCCTGCATCAAGTGCTGTTGAATATCTTGTGGCAAAGCAAACTTGGAAGGTTTTGGCTCAGCAACCAACTGAGGTTCATTCGCCACCAAAAAGCGCTGAGCCTGTGCAGACACTTCCGTCTTTGCTCCATTTGATGCATCCGTAGGCAACCAAGCATTGATATAGCTTGGAGCGAAGTTAAAGGTCGCTATTGCAAGACCAACGCTTAACGTCGCAATCCCTGCGTATTGGAATAACTTAGGCGCGACACGAGAAGTTAGAGCTTTCTCGACGTGATACACATCGGCCTGAAAGGACATAACCTGCTGACACGCTCGGTTAACCGTTTCATTGCTCGGTAGCTGCTCACCGTCATGAAAAGCCAACTGCAGTGCTTTATCACACACCAAGTTAATGAGCCTTGGAATACCATGCGTATATTGAGCAATCAGCTTGATAGAACGGTTCGAAAACAACATCTGCTCGCCACCCGCCGTCTCCAAACGAAACGCGATGTACTTGCCCGTTTCTTCGGTATTAAGAGGCAGTAAGTGATAACGACCAGTAATGCGCTGTGCTAGCTGACGTAGCTGCGTGGTTTGTAAGTGCTGTTGTAATTCCGGCTGGCCGACCAACAGTACTTTTAACAGCTTACGATTGTCGGTTTCCAAGTTTGTTAGAAGGCGTAACTGCTCCAACACATCGGCAGCGAGGTGTTGGGCTTCATCGATCACCAATAGGGTTTGAATGCCTTCGGCATGGCTATCAAGTATAAAATAATGAATAGCCTGACTGAGCTGTTTCAACGATGCTTGTTCTGGGTACTCGACCTCAAACTCATCGCAGATAGCTTCTAGTAAATCCGTATTTGAAAACGTAGGGTTAAGTATAAGGCCAGCCTGAGTATGACTATCCAATGAAGACAACATCGCCTTAGCGACCGTTGTTTTCCCTGTACCAACCTCACCAGTAAGCATCGCAAAGCCCCCACCCTCGCCTAAACCGGCTTGTAGGTTCTGCATCGCTTCTTGATGGCGCTGACTCAAAAACAAGTAGCGAGAATTTGGTACAATCGAAAATGGCATCTCAACGAAGCCAAAATATTCCTTATACATGTGCTGCCCTATAATTACGATTAATGGAAAGTACCATTGCTTGCAGTAAAGTCCAGCAGTGATAAAACATTTCGAGGTGATAAGTTGCAAATTTACGATAGCCTACCAAAAGACAACGGGCTACAACGCTATCTAGTCGGTGGAGCAGTGCGCGATAAGCTGCTCAATATTGATAGTTATGATAGAGATTGGGTCGTGGTAGGGAGTACCCCTCAAGAGATGGAAAACCTTGGCTTTACTGCTGTGGGAAAAGATTTCCCGGTATTCTTGCACCCAAAAACCAAAGAAGAGCACGCTCTGGCTCGCACTGAGAGAAAATCAGGCTCTGGTTACACAGGCTTCGAATGTTACTTCGCGCCAGACGTGAGTTTGGAAGAAGACCTGATGCGTCGAGATCTGACCATCAACTCTATAGCTCAAGATGATAAAGGCCAACTTCACGATCCTTATCATGGCCAGAAAGATCTCTCGGATCGTATCTTAAGACACGTTTCAGACGCTTTTGTTGAAGACCCTCTTCGTGTACTGCGTGTGGCTCGCTTCGCCGCCAAGCTTCACCATCTTAACTTCACGGTTGCACCTGAAACCATGGATATGATGAGTGAGATCGTCCAATCTGGTGAGCTGGCACACCTTACTGCAGAGCGAGTTTGGCAAGAGTGGCATAAGTCTCTTAGTACACCGCACCCTGAAGTGTTCCTCTCTGTATTGAAAGAGTGTGGTGCATTGGCAGTCGTATTACCTGAGATTGACGCTCTATTTGGCGTCCCTCAACCTGAAAAATGGCACCCTGAAATCGACACGGGTATTCACACTCTGATGGTTGCTCAGCAAGCCGCACTATTAAGCCCATCGCTACCGGTACGCTTTGCAGCTCAAGTGCATGACTTAGGTAAAGGCGTCACACCACAAGCTGAATGGCCAAGCCATAAAATGCACTGCCACACAGGTGTTAAGATAATCAAGAAACTGTGTGAGCGAGTGAGAGTGCCCAATGAGTTCAGAGACCTTGCGTTGTTAGTGTGCGAGCAACATTCTAATATCCACCGCGCAGGCGAGCTCAAACCAACCACCTTTCTCAAGGTTCTCAACAAGTTCGATGTCTGGCGTAAGCCAGATAGGCTCGACGATATACTACTTTGCTGTCAGGCCGACCACGCAGGCCGAAAAGGGTTACAAGATCAGCCTTACCCTCAAAAAGCGCGCTTTGAAGTCGCCTACCAAGCGGCGCTTCAAGTCGAAGTAAAAGCGATCATTACCGATGGTTTTAAAGGCAAAGATATTCGAGAAGAACAAGAGAAACGCAGAGCCATCGCAATTGAAAACGCCCTATCAGAACTCGCTAGCAGTTAATCGTCGCCGCTCTACCTAAAACGTATAAAAAGCCCGCAGTTAAGCGCAATGCCGTTCGGATAAGCATTACTGTTTGAATCTAAACGGATATTTAGCTGGA